>JAOZTW010000581.1 GCA_029938985.1 Bacteroidales bacterium
ATTTTAATATTTCAAAAACAACGAAGAAATTGATACTCGTGAAAAACGCCAAAAAGTTTTACAACATAAAAGTATAATGAAAACAAATAAAATAGAAAATGCAATTATTGTAAGAAATAAAACCAGATTGGAACAACTTACGGCTCGTTTTAATACTCTTGACCAAGCAAAATTTTATATTGCTCAATCGCAAAAAGCTTACAGACACAAAAAAAGCAGTAAAATTGGTTTTAATTTACAACATAATTTGTCTAATAGTTTTGATAAAAACTTGTTTTCAAGTTCAAAAAACAATTTTCAATATAATAAAGCAGTGAAGCCAATTGGTTTTAATCCATTAAATGAGCCTTTTGGAATTGCTGATAATAATATTGAAAACCGTAAAATAGGATATAGAAACAAATCTAATAAAATAAAACAGGTTCAACAGCGAATTGAAACTCCTAAGAAAAATATTTCAAACGATTTTTCGGAATATGAACAAGAAAGTCAGAGTTTTACTATCTCTTTTAATGCTATTTACAAACAACTTTCCGAAATTTTGAAAGTAAAAGTAATTGACCAAGAATATTTATCTAATTATATATTTACTGAAAAAGACTTGGTTGTAGTGGTTGGACAAGACGGACTTGTGGCAAATACTGCAAAATATTTGAACAATATTCCAATTATTGCTGTTAACCCAGACAAAAATAGATACGACGGTGTTTTGTTGCCTTTTACTGTCAACAATTTTATGGGAGCAGTTAATAATGTGTTGAATAATAACTTTTTGCAAAAAAAAATTACAATGGCAGAAGTACGCCTCAACGATGACCAGCGACTTTTGGCTTTCAACGATTTTTATATTGGAGTATCAAATCATTCTTCGGCAAGATACCAAATTATTTATAACAATCAGACCGAAAATCATTCTTCAAGCGGTATTTTGATTTCAACAGGTGCAGGTTCAACGGGTTGGATAAGTTCGGTTTTTAATATGGTAAATGGATTAATTGGAACTTTTTCGGGAAATTTGCCAATTGAAAAATATAATATTTCGCAAGAAGACGAAAAATTGTTATTTGTTGTACGTGAACCATTTATAAGCAAAACTTCGCAGGCAGGAGTAGTTGCAGGCGTGATTAATAAGGGCGAATTTTTAACTGTAGAATCATTTATGCCTCGCAATGGAATTATTTTTAGTGATGGCATACATTCTGATTATCTCACTTTTAACTCTGGTGCAATTGCAGAAATTGGAATAGCTCCCGAAAAAGCTGTACTTGTTATTTAGTGAAAAAATGTAACTTTTGTGAATTATTCCATTAAAATTAGAATTTGAAATTATACCTCAATCTCCAATTTTTTGTAAAATCAAACAAATATGAAATCCAACGAAATATCAAATTCTTTTATAAATGCTTATTTCACAAAAGAAACAGCAAAATTTTCGTATATATTTTTTGTGCAAATAAATCAAACAGAAGCTTTTGCGAGTTTTTCAATAATTGTAGGTAAACTACCAAAAAATATTTTATCTAATGAGTTAAAAAAAATAGCAATTTTTGATTATAATAGAAAAACAGGAGATTTTATTTCCACAATAGGAAATGGAAAAATTGTTTTTGAAAAAAATAAAGCTATAAAAATTGTATTCAATAACTTTAAATACAACAATATATCAAATCTTGAATTAGGAATAACACGATAAAAACTTTATTTTTAATAGAAAAATTTATCTGATTCTTTACTACAACTTTTGTTGCAGATATTCAGCGAATTGGCGACATAATAATTGTTAGAATAAAATAAATAACATAATGTCGCCATTGCTTGCGTTGGACTGCAACTAAAGTTGCAACTACAGTAAACCCAGCAGATAAATAATTTAATCATTTATGCCTTAATATTTAAAAGAACTACCACTAACAAATTCTCTTAATATAGAAGTTGGAGGAATTTCATCATCTTTAATAGTAACAAAATACGAAAGAAATTTAAGCAATCTTATTGCTTCTGAGTATTCAGTTTCTGTTTCGTGAATTTCTTTTAATAAAGGTTCTACATGTTTTTTTATTACACTAAGTTCGTATAACAAAGCAGAGTTAAACATAATATCGGCTTCTTCTTGAAAAGGAAAAATATTTTTCTCTTCTCCCCTTCTCACACTTCCCCATCTTGCAAGAGTTTCGGAAGCGGAATAATGTCTGTACTTATAATCTCGTATTATTCTACGTAGCAATCTGTTGTCGGTTGTTGGTATTCTATTGTGCCAATCTATTCCTACCTGTGTAAGTGCCGAAATATAGATTTTAAATTTATATTTCTCTTCTATTAATTTTGATAATTCAGGATTTAATCCATGAATTCCTTCAATAATAATTACTTGTTCTTTTGTTATTTGAAGTTTTTTTCCATTATAATATCGTTCACCTGTTTCAAACGAATATTTTGGGATTTCAATTTCTTTTCCAGCTATAAGGTCTAAAAAATTTTGATTAAATGTTTCTACATCAAGAGCATTGATTGATTCAAAATCGTAAGCTCCATTTTCGTCTTTGGGAGTATCTTTTCTATTTACAAAATAATTATCCAATGATATTTGTACAGGTTTAATTCCTATAATTTTTAATTGAACAGCAAGTCGTTTAGAGAAAGTAGTTTTTCCTGATGAGGTTGGTCCTGCTATTAAAATAATTTTTGTATCTACTCTTTTTTTAATTTTTTCTGCTATTTGAGCTACTTTCTTTTCGTGAAGTGCTTCCGAAAATTTAATTAAATCTCCAGCTTGACCTGCTTGAATTTTTTCGTTAATACTTCCGATAGTCGAAACTTCAAGTATTTCAACCCAGTTTTGATACTCTTGAAAAATATCAAATAATTTTTCTTGTTGAATAACTTCTCCAAGTTCTTTAAGCTTGTTTTTTAACGGAAATCGTAAAAGCATACCATTATAATAAGGTATTAAATCAAATGTTTGGAGGTAGTTAGTTGAAGGAACAAGATAACCATAAAAATAATCTCTCATATCATCAAGACAATACACCGATGTGTATAAAGTAGGACGAGTTTTAAAAAGTTTAGCTTTTGCAAAAAGTTTATTGTCTTTGAATATTTCAATAGCCTCGTCTGTAAGTATTTGATTGCGTTTGAATTGCAAATCAGCATTAATTATTTCTCGCATTCTTGCAGCAATATCCATTACATTTTGTTTGGTAAGAGAGTAGCTACTTGGTTCAACTTGACAATAGTATCCTTTTGATATTGAATGCTCTATACGAAGTTCTTTTTTGGGTAAAACGTCGTTAAATGCTTTTAGTAAAACAAACGACAGCGAACGCTTATACATTCTGTATCCGTCAACATTTGAAATGTCAAAAAACTCAATAATTTTAGGTTTGTAAACTCTAAAATTTAATTCTGAAACTATGTTATTTACCCTTGCTCCAATTATTTGATGATCCAATTTTATCTTTAAATCTTTTGCTATTTGATGCAAAGTCAAACCAAGTTCATATTCTTTTGTTAAATTGTTATTTAGACAAGTAATTTTTATTTTTTCGCTCATATATATTTTTTTGAAAAGTAAAAATGAAATAATATGTTACTACAAAATACGTCTTTTTTGTTCTTTCAAAATTTGAATATAAACACCTAATATAGTGCTATTTAAGTGTATTTCAAAGTCGTAAAATGGCAAAATAAAATCGTAGATTAAAGTTGCTTATTTTTTCTTTTTCACTAATATACTGAAAAGTCGGGAAAACTTTTCTTGTGACAATTAACTATATGATTTTCAA
>JAOZTW010000064.1 GCA_029938985.1 Bacteroidales bacterium
ACACACTTCCCTTAGCCAAAATTTAATTTTATTCTAAATAATTCCTTATTAAACTGCTATAATTTCAATTTATAGAAAAAAAACTATAAATTTCCTCATTCTCTAAATCTCTGATTATCTATTCGTAAAGTTTTATTGTTTTTTTTTATTTTTAAAAAAACATTAAAAATTTGTTATTAAACAAATATAAATTAGTTTTGCAAACTTTTTTGAATAAAAAATAATTAGGAATTAAAAATTGTTTTTTACACCTTAAATTTCAATTATATATAAAAATTTCAGTTTAAAAAAATTATAATTTAAGCAAAAAAATAATTAATGTGCTTAAATTAAGACAAATACAAATTATAACTATTACATTAACAAAATAAAACACTATTAAAATTAAAATGGGTTTAACTAAATTAAGAAACATAGGAATTGCAGCTCATATAGATGCAGGAAAAACAACAGTAACAGAGCGTATATTATTTTATACAGGGATAAATAGAAAAGTAGGTGAGGTTCATGACGGACAAGCAACTATGGACTTTATGAAACAAGAACAAGAACGTGGAATTACAATTGCTTCGGCAGCAATTTCGTGTGAATGGAAAAAAAATAAAGTAAATATAATTGACACACCTGGACACGTTGATTTTACCGTTGAAGTTGAACGCTCTTTAAGAGTGATTGACGGAATGGTAGCAGTATTTTGTGCAGTAGGTGGAGTTGAACCACAAAGTGAAACAGTATGGAATCAGGCAGATAGATACAGAGTACCTCGCATAGGTTTTGTAAACAAAATGGACCGAGACGGAGCTAACTTTACTGAGGTTGTGGCTCTGATGAATAAATATCTTGATGCAAATGCAATAGCTTTTCAATTACCAATGGGAGCGGAAGACCATTTTGATGGTATTATTGATTTAATTGAAAACAAAGCTTATGTTTTTGAAGAAGATAATCGTAAAGTAATAGAAATACCAGCAGAATTTCAAGAAAGTGCTAGTGTTGCAAGAGAAGAAATAATTGAAAAACTTGCAGACTACGACGACGAATTAATGGAATTATATTTAGACGAAAAAGAGATTTCAATAGAATTATTAAAAAAAGTAGCTCGTAAAGCAACTTTAAAACTTATGATTACTCCAGTATTTACAGGTGCTGCCTATAAAAATAAAGGTGTTCAATTACTTCTTGATGCTGTTGTTGATTACCTACCTTCACCTATAGATATAGGTGCAACAATTGGTACTGACATTGACGATTCAGAGAAAACTATTAGTAGAAATCCATCACCGAATGAACCTTTTTCTGCTTTGGCATTTAAACTTATTAACGACCCTTATGTAGGTCAACAAACTTTTATAAGAATTTTTTCGGGGTCGCTCAAAAGTGGAATGCCTATTATGAATACTACAAAAGGGAAAAAAGAACGAATAGGACGTATTTTTAAAATTCATGCAAAAGATAGAGAAGAAATTAAAGAGGCAGGACCTGGTGATATTGTTGCACTTATTGGTATGAAAGCAACTAAAACAGGTGATACTCTTTGTGATATGGATAATCTTTTGTACTTAGAAAATATACATATTCCACCAGCTGTTATTGAACTGAAAATTACTCCTACACAACGCAAAGGACAAACAAAATTAAGTCAAGCATTAGCTAAACTATCAAACGAAGACCCTTCATTTAACGCACGTTACGATAGAGAAACAGAAGAAACAGTAATTGCAGGAATGGGAGAATTGCATCTTGAAATTATTGTTGATAGAATAAAAACTGAATTTGGAGTAGAAGTTGAAGTTGGAGCACCAGGTGTTTCATTAAGAGAAACAATTACCGATGAAACGACTTCTAATTATATTCATAAAAAACAATCAGGCGGAAAAGGGCAATTTGCACAAACAGTTATTCGTATAGAACCAAATGAAGGTAATGGTTTTGAATTTATTGATAAAATAAAAGGTGGAGTAATTCCTCAAGAATATATACCATCGGTAAGAAAAGGTATTGAAAAAGTATTGAAAGACGGTATTATCGCAGAGTTTCCTGTGGTAGATGTAAAAGTTACTCTTTTAGATGGTAAGTTTCATGCTGTTGATTCGTCAGACATGGCTTTTCAAACTTGTGCCGCAATTTGTTTTAAAAATGGCTTTAAACAAGCAGGTCCTGTTCTTCTTGAGCCTGTTATGAAAGTAGAAATAAATACTCCTGACGATTTTATTGGCAACGTTGTTGGTGATATGAATAAAAGAAGAGGGAAAATTGATTCAATGAGAAGATATAGAAAAGGTTCTCAAAAACTCAACGGTTTTACACCTTTAATGGAAATGTTTGGATATGCAACTCAACTTAGAAATATATCAAGCGGAAGAGCAAATTATTCAATGGAATTTCATCAATATATGCCAGTATCTGCAAAAGTTCAAGCTGAAGTATTAAAAGAATTAGCAGAAAAAAATGCTAAATAAAAAGGAAAAAATATGGCATATTAAAATAAATGGCTACCCACGTAAAGTTGCACATCGCTCTCGCACAAACAATTGTATATAAACTGTCGGCGTGGCTTTAAGCCACACCGACAGTAATTTATTGTCCAACTTTAAACGGGTAGCCAAAGCTTGAAGACAATAAAATTAAATGTCTTTTTATTAACCTAAACACCTTAAAAATACTCTTAAAAAACTTAGTACACAGTAGTATTAAAATACTCATTTACATAAGTAAACACTATTTTAATAACATTTAAGTCCTATATTTTTAGTTTTTAGATGTCCTATATTAAACTTTTTTCAATATGTATAATTAAAAAAAAAAAATATCAAATAAAAAATTATACTTTTGGAATTATTATTGCAATCATATTTTGAAACTAATAATAATGAAATTAGATAGAATATTTTATTTATTTATATTGCTTTTTTCTATTTTTATTTTAACTTCGTGCAAACACGTTAATAAGCCAAAAGTAGAAAAAGGTCTAATAGATTTATCAAATTGGAATTTTGAATCAGATGGTGTTTTACAATTAGACGGAATGTGGGAGTTTTATCACAATCAACTACTTATGCCCACTAGCTTCAATGATTCATTGAAATATACTTTTCAAAAAATTCCTTCCGACTGGGGAAAATACAAAATAAATAATACAAAAATAGAAGGTCATGGATTTTCTACATTTCGCACAAAACTTATACCCAACACCAAAGACAGCCTTTACATAATAAAATTAGGTAGAATTGATGTATCATATAAATTGTTTGCTAACAATAAATTAATTGCTTCAGGTGGGAAAATTGCAAAAATTAATGAAAAAAACATTCCAGAATGGCTTTTCCAAACAGCCGAAATATTTTTGAATAACGACACTATTGACTTGGTTTTACAAATAGCTAATTTTAAACACAAAAAGGGAGGAGTAGCTCAAAGCTTAATACTGACAACTCCAACAAAAATGCAAATTTATGAAAAAAAATTATTTGCTTATGATTTTTTTTTACTTGGTTTGCTTATAATAATGGCTATTTATCATTTAGGATTATTTTATTTGAGACATTTAGATTTTTCAACATTATATTTTTCCTTACTTTTAATTTTTGTAGCAATGCACTTAACTGTAGGAGGACAAATGGTTATAAAATTTTTCTTTCCACAAATTAATTGGGAAATATTGATGAAAATAAATTTTCTTGGAAACTATTTAAGAATTGCATTCTTTTCGCTTTTTATATGGTTTATGTTTAAAGAGGAAATTTCAAGTTTATTTGTAAAAATATTAGTAACATTTAGTTCTTTAATGAGTTTGGTAATAATATTTACACCAGCATCATTTTACACCCATTTATTTATCGTATTTATTATAATGCTTGCAATTTCGTTTTCATTTTTAATATATGGATTATTTCTTGCCACAATAAGAAAAAAAGAAGGTGCAATTTTCTCATTTATTGGAACAATAATTATAATTTTAGCCGCAATAAATGATGTTTTATATACCAATTTGATAATAAATACCACTTATTTAATACCATTTGCATTGTTTTTATTTATATTTTTGCAATCATTTATGATTTCTGTTAGATTTTCAAAAGCATTTAACAGAGCAGAATATTTATCTAATGAATTAAAATTGGTAAATAACAGTCTTGAAAAACGAGTTAAAACTAGAACAGTTGAAATAGAACAACAGAAAGAAGAACTTCAAACTCAAGCTCAAAACCTACTGGAAATGAATGAGGAATTGTATATTCAATCAGAAAATTTACAGGAGGTAAATAAGAAACTTGGCTCAACAAATGAATTGTTAAATAAAAATAAGAGTAAACTTGAATTAAAAAATCAAAAAATTGACAAACAGAATGTAGATATAAAAAGTAGTATTAAATATGCTCAAAGATTACAAAAAGCAGTATTAACTCCCGAAAGTGAGTTTATTAACTGTTTTCAAGATTATTTTATTTTTTTTAGACCACGAGATATTGTAAGTGGCGATTTTTATTTGCTTGAAAAAGTTGATAATTATCTTGTACTTGTGGTTGCCGACTGCACAGGACATGGAGTTCCTGGAGGTTTTATGAGTATGCTGTCAATAACTCTAATTCAAGAAATTATAAGAAATGTAGATTTAGAAGACACTGGAATATTTTTAGATGAATTACGAAAAAAAATAATTTTATCGTTAAAGCAAGATGCTAATAAAAAAGCACTTGGGGATGGTCTGGATATAGCATTATTGGTGTTTGACACAAAAGAAAATTTCATGTATTTTTCGGGAGCCTACAACCCTGTATTAGTAATAAAAAATAATACCGAAGAAAAAACCATTTTAGAAATAAAAGGAGATAGAATGCCGATTGGTAGCTATATTGGAAAACCAAAATCTTTTACAACCCACAAAATGGAAATTAGTAAAGACGACTGTATTTATCTTTCAACAGATGGTTACAAAGATCAACGAGGCGGTTCTCAAAAAAGAAAATTTATGAATAAAAATTTCAAAAAAATGATTTTTGATAATCATAAATTAGAAATGAAAAAACAAAAAAAGATTATTTCACAATCACTTGATAATTGGTTAAATACAGGAACAAATCACTTTAAACAAATGGACGATATTCTTGTTATTGGAATAAAAATATAAAAAAAAATTATAAATTTTTTTTTATTTAAAAATAATTTCTAAATTTGGTATAAAATATGAATGTAATAACTCAAAATACTATATATAAAACTCAATAATAACACAGGATTGTGTAAAAATAGTTTAAAAAATGGGCTACCCACGTAAGGTTAGACAACTTTGATTAGCAAGGTTACACGTTTCCAAGTCCTATTTTTATTGCCTACGGCAATAAAAATAGCACGTTGGAAAGTGTTTAATATTTAAAATTTGTCCAACGTTACGTGGGTAGCCAAAAAATGATTATTTTTCAAATCCAAAAAAACACTATTATGGAAAATAAAACAATATTAGTACCAACAGATTTTTCAGAAGTTTGTAACAACGCCGTAAATCATGGTCTTGGCTTGGCTAAACATTTTGGTTACGATGTAGTTATGCTTCATGTAATAAACAAGGATACTAAATCATTTTTAAAGCGGGAAGGTATCAATATGCAAGAACTTGAGCAAAGATTAAAAGATATTTCGGCAGAAAAAACAGACTTTTACAAAGTAAAAACAACTTATGTTCTACAAGAAGGTAACATTTTTGAAATAATTGGACAAACTGCAAAAGAAAAAAATGCTGGTTTAGTAATTCTTGGAACGCATGGTAAAGTAGGTTTTCAACGCCTAACAGGAAGTTATGCCCTCAAAGTTATTTCGAATACAGATGTTCCTACAATTGTAGTTCAGAAAAAAGCTTTAAGTTCGGCATATAAAAATATAGTTTTTCCTGTTACCTCAAACTCAAAAGACCGTCAAAAAGTAGGTCTTGCTATTAGTATAGCAAAAACGTTTAACGCAAAAATTCATATTTTTCCTAAATTTGAAGGAGATAAAGCTTCAAAAACTAAAATAATGAATGTTGTTAAACAAATAAAAAACACTTTTGAAGGAGATGGAGTTGAGCATTGCGATATGGTTTCGGAGCGTGGTGGAGGAAATTTTGCCAAACAAGTAATTGATTACTCAGTAGAAAAAGAAGCTGATTTGATTATGATTATGATAGGAAGTGATAGCTCAGGCTTAGTATTTGACTCTTGGGACGAACAAATAGTATTTAACTCTTCTCAAATTCCTGTAATTTGCTTAAATACTGCAAAATTAAGCATAAGTAGAGGTGGTTTATAAACTTATTTGGCAGTTTTCATAAATGCAAATTATTGCCTTATTTTGATTATTTTAAAATTCTCATTTACAATAAGTAAACTGCGGTATTTAAAAACCAAAAATGCCTTGTGCTTTACACTTATGAAAAACGCCAATTATTTTAATATTTCTTATCTAACATTTCCAACTTTTTTATTGTTGGAAATGTTTTTGTTTTTTCTATTAAAACTCTTCAACTAATTCACCACAAGAAGTATATAAATTATTAGTAGCAAAAAAGAAATTAATTTCATTTTTAGCATTTTCGTCACTATCAGAACCATGAACTGCATTGTTCTGAATATTAGAAGCATATTGTTTTCTAATTGTTCCTTCGTCTGCATCAGCAGGATTGGTAGCTCCCATCAACTTTCTGTAATCCAAAACAGCATTATCTTTTTCTAAAACAGCCGCTATTATAGGACCAGAAGTCATAAACTCAACTAACTCACCGTAGAACGGACGTTCTTTATGAATTGCATAAAAAGCTTTTGCTTGTGCATTACTTAATACTAACATTTTCATAGCAGTAATTCTAAAACCACCATTGTTTATCAGTGCCAAAATATTACCAATATTTTGATTTTTAACCGCTTGCGGTTTAATCATTGTAAGCGTGTAATTCCCTTTCATTTTTTTATATTTTAAAAATTTAATTTTGCAAAGATAAAAATAAATTTTAAAATCCTTATTTATTCAAAATAAATTTCATTTTTTTTAATAAAAATATTTTTTTAAAATTTCTAAATTTTATTTTTATCATAAAAATATTAATTTTGAGTTTTATAAATATAGTTTTGCTTTTTTGCAAATTAATATAAAACATTTTTTTTAATGAAACAACTTGACTTAAATAATATAACAAATAAAATTTATAAAAATCAAAAAATTATTTTGACAAATTTAGAAAATTTTATTTTTGAAATAGAAAAATTCATTAAATCTATTGATTCAAAATCATCAGAAGAGCATTTAAAATATCCACTTAGGGATTTCCTGAAAAATACATTTTATCAGAAAAACGAAATAAATACAAAAGGTAATATTGATTTTACAATCAATCTTAATAATTCTCAAAATAAAAACCTTGGTGTAATAATAGAGACCAAAGCACCAAACAGTAATGAAATGATTACTCGTAATAACTTACAAGCAAAATCTATGTATCAATGCTTGCTGTATTATTTGCAAGAACGAATAACCAACCAAAACAATGATTTAAAACACATTATTATTACTAATTTTTATGAATGGTTTGTTTTTGATGCAAATAATTTTGAACAATTATTTTATAATAATGGAAAAAAAGCTCTTGTAAAAGAATTTATAAATTGGGAAAAAGGAAAAAAAACAAGCAAAAAAACAAGCTTATTTTATAAAGAAATTGCACCCAAATATATTGAAGAAATTAGCCAATCTATACAATTTTTATATTTTAATTTAAAAAATTTAGATATTGATTTGAAGTTAAATAAAATAAAAATCTTAGCTTTATATAAAATATTTTCATCTGAATTTTTATTAAAAAAGTCATTTGCAAACGATAGCAACACTTTAGATAAAGAATTTTATTTTGAATTATTATATATTATAGGTCTTGAAGAAAAAACTGAAAAAGGCAAAACAGTAATAAAAAGAAAGCAAAAAAAACAACATGCTTCTTTAATTGAAAATACGATTTCTATTGTAAACTCCGAAGAACGATTAGATATGTTGGAAAACCCAGAACAATACGGAGCGAACAATGAGGAACAAATTGAAATTATAGCTTTAGAATTAAATATTTTATGGATTAATCGCATAATATTTTTAAAACTTCTTGAAGCTCAATTAATTAATTATCATAATAATAATTCTGATTTTAAATTTCTTAATTATGAAACAATTCAAGATTTTGACGAACTAAACGAACTGTTTTTTAGAATAATTGCAAAAAAAACAAATGAAAGACCATATTATTTGAAACAGAAATTTGCAAAAATTCCTTATCTTAACAGTTCTTTATTTGAAATAAGCAAGTTAGAAAAACAAATTATTAGAATAAATAGTTTAAAAAGTCGCATAGAACTCCCACTGTTTAATAAAACTGTTTTAAAAAATGGACAAAAAACATTACCTATTTTACAGTATATTTTTAAATTCCTTGATGCTTTTGATTTTACAAGTGCTAATAGAGGCGAAATACAAAAAGAACAAAAAAACTTAATAAATGCTTCAGTACTTGGACTTGTGTTTGAAAAAATAAATGGATACAAAGACGGTTCATTTTTTACACCAGGCTATATAACAACGTCTATTAGCAGAGAGACTATTAGACAAACTGTTGTTAATAAATTTATTGAAGCGGGATTTAAAAATATTAATAATTTTGAAAATATAAAAAGAGTAATAACAAATATAGAAGATGCAAATAAAATTGTAAATAGTATAAAAATTTGTGACCCCGCAGTTGGTTCTGGGCATTTTCTTGTGTCGGCTTTAAATGAATTGCTAACTATAAAATCGGAACTTGGTATTTTACAATATAAAAATGGTAATCCTATAATTAATTATAAAGCTGAAATTGAAAACGATGAACTTATTATAATAAATAAATTTACAGAAGAGATTTTTGAATACAATTTGAGTAAACAAGCAAACATAATTGATTATAAACAGGACTTACAAGAAGCAATTTTTTATGAAAAAGAAACTATAATTGAAAACTGTCTTTTTGGTGTTGACATAAATCCTAATTCTGTAAATATATGTAGATTAAGACTTTGGATTGAACTACTTAAACATTCATATTACAAACAATCAAATTTGGGTTTAGAATTACAAACATTACCAAATATTGATATTAACATAAAAGAAGGAAATTCGCTGGTTTCAAAATTTGCTCTTAGAAATGGATATAGCTCAATACCAAACGGACAAATAAAAAAAATGGTAATTGCTACAAGAAAATATAAAGAACAAGTAGTTATTTATAAATCGACAAGTGATAAAACAACCAAAAAAAATTGTGAAAAAGAAATAGAAAAACTTAAAAATCAATTTATTAGATTTGTTAATCCCAAAGATAAAGATTATTTAGTTTTGCGAAATATGAAAGTAAAATTAATGGAAATTCAAAGTCAAAATCCGATGTTGATGACAAAAGAGGATAGGAAAACATGGAAACATAATTTGAATATTTTACCTTCAAAAATTAATGAATTAGAAAAAGAGTTTGAACAAAAACAGATAAATATTTATGAGAAAGCTTTTGAATGGCGTTTTGAATTTCCAGAAGTTTTGGATAAAAATGGTAATTTTCAGGGTTTTGATATAGTTTTAGGAAATCCACCATATATAACTTTATTACTTGGTAAAAAACAAGAAAACAAAAATTTGTGGATTACAAATTATTATAAACAAAACTATCAATTGTTTGAATATAAGGGAAATACATATACCTTATTTATTGAAAAAGCTAACGAAATTTTAAATAAAAATGGTATATTTTCATATATTGTTCCAAGTACTGTTTTGCTTGGTAATACTTATAGTAAAACAAGAAAATTTTTGTTAGAAAATAATTTATATCAGTTAATAAATTTTTCGGAAGAAATTTTTGAACAGGCAAATATTGGAGGAGTTTCTATTTTTTTTGCTAATAAAAACAACAAAAACAAACAGATAGAATACACAGATATTAACAATATTTCTAAGTTTAATGAAAATAAATATAACACGCAAATTATTCAAAAAAAACATGTTATGTCATCTTATTTGAATAAATTTTATTCAAATTCTAATATATTTTCTATTCTAAAAAAGATAGAATCAAAAAATACTGAAAAATTAGAAAATATTGTAAAATCTTATCAAGGTATAATAACAGGAAATAATAAGAAATTTTTATCAATAAAAAAAACAAATTATAGACATAAAAAAATAGTAAGAGGAAAAGATATTCAAAAATATATTTTTAGTTTTAATAAAAATTATATTCTTTTTAAACCCAAAGAATTATGGAGCAACACCAATACTGATTATTTTTATAGAGACGAAAAATTAATAAGTCGCCAAACGTCAGATAAATTAATTGCATGTTATGACAATAGCAAAATATTAACATTAGATAGCACTCATATTCATGTTTTAATAAATGAAAATTATTTTTTAAAATATGTTCTCGCTTTATTTAATTCAAAGCTTTTAAATTTTTATTATCAATCTTATGTGAACGAGGGGAAGCGAGTTTTTGCACAAGTAAAAATTGTAATTATAAAAACATTACCTATAAAAATGATTTCAAAAACGGAACAACAAGTCTTTGTAAACAAAGTAGATGAAATTATTAAAATAAAAAATAAGAATTCAACAACCGATATAACAAAAATACAAAATGAAATAGACCAGTTAGTTTACAAACTTTATAACATAACTGAAAACGAAATAAAAATAATTAATCCAAAATAATTTATATGTATCAAATAGATAAAGATAAAGTAAAAAAAATAAAAGAAATTGTTAGTAAATCAAAAAAAATATTGATTACTGGACACACTAATCCTGATGGTGATGCAATTGGCTCTGCACTATCACTTTTTCATTTTTTTAATAAATTAGATATTGAAACAACTGTTGTTATGCCCGACGAAATAACTAATTCCACAAGCTGGTTAGTAGGTGCAAATTCAATATTGATAAACGAAGATAATAAAGCTCTTGTAAGCAAGCATGTTGCGGAGGCTGATGTAATATTTTGTGTGGATTTTAATGAACCCAAAAGACTAAAATCGTTAAAAGATGCTGTTGTTGCTTCAAAAGCCGTAAAAGTAATGATAGACCATCACCCCCAACCTAATGATTTTGTGGATTTTACATTTTCGGACACAAATATAAGTTCTGCCTCTGAATATGTTTATTATTTTTTGAAAGAATATAATAATAATTTGATTGATAAAACTATAGCTGAATGTATTTTTCTTGGTATTACAACTGACACTGGTTGTTTTAATTTTAGTTCTGCAACTTCGCCAACTTTTATTGCCGCAGCCGAATTGCTGGCTTATGGAGTTGATAAACAAAAAATATTGAGTAATACTTTTGATAATTATTCGGAGAATAGAATGAGACTTATGGGCTATGTGCTTCAAGAAAAACTTGTTGTAATGCCGGAACAAAAAGCGGCTTACATAGGTATTACTAAAGAAGAATTTGAAAAATTTGATTATCAAAATGGAGACCATGAATATTTTGTAAACCTTGCATTATCAATTAAAAATGTTGAAGTATCTGCATTATTTCTGGAGATGGAGGAATCTGTAAGAATTTCTTTGAGGTCGGGCAGTGATTTTGATGTTAATGTATTGGCTCGCAAATATTTTAAGGGCGGTGGACATAAAAAAGCTGCTGGCGGAAAATTGTATATGAGTTTGGTGGATACAATATCAAGATTTGAAAAAGCAATAATTGCATCAATGAATATTAAAAATAACTAAAAATTCTATAAAAATGAAAAAATATTTGTTAAGCTGTTTCATAATTGTTATAATTGTAGCATTATATTCTTGTAGAGAAGAAAAAACAAAAAATTATAATAGAACAAATTATGACGAAACTCTAATAAAAATAAATAAATATCTTATTAAAGAAGATGCTGAAAGAATTGAGAGCTTTATAGAAAGAAAAAAATGGGATATGAAACAAAGCGAAACAGGACTCTGTTATCAAATATATGAGAATGGAGACAATGCGGGAGAGCTTGCGAAAAAAGGAGATATTGCAACCCTCAATTTTAGAGTTGAACTATTAGATGGAACTTTATGTTATAGCTCCGATTCTACTGGTGCTAAGAAATTTAAAATAGCATTTTCTGATGTAGAAAGTGGTCTTAATGAAGGTATGAGATTATTAAAAGTTGGCGATAAAGCTCGCTTTATTATGCCTCCATACATGGCTCACGGATTGCTTGGCGACGACTATAAAATTCCTCCAAGAGCAATAATATTGTATGATATTGAAGTACTTGACATAGAGTCAATTAATTAGGTTTTCTTTAGGAGTGTCCTTTATATTAATTTTAATTAACAATTTTAAACATAAAAATTATGAAATATTCATTATTAATTTTTGTTGTTCTTCTTAATCTTAATTTGTGTGCTCAAAGCCAGACCGAATATCCACGTGTAAGAAAAGCCCATAAAGATAAAGATGAATATATCCAAAATCTTGTAAAAGAAAAAGGTATAGATAACAATAAATACGATATTCTAATTACGGCATATAAGAAAGAAGAAATTTTACAAGTGTGGATAAAACCCAAAACAAGAGACACTTATGAGAAACTTATAAGTTACGATTTTTGCAATTCAAGTGGAGTACTTGGTCCAAAACGTCAATCTGGTGATTTACAAATACCAGAGGGTTTTTATTATATTTCATATTTTAACCCTGCAAGTAGTTATTATTTATCCTTAAAAGTAAGTTACCCAAACCAATCTGATAGAATACTTGGAGTAAAAAATAAACTTGGAGGTGATATTTTTATTCATGGTGCTTGCTGTACAATAGGCTGTATTCCCATTACAGATGATAAAATTATGGAACTTTATGTTTTATGCTTAGAAGCAAGAAGTGGTGGACAAAAAAGAATTCCAGTTTATATTTTTCCTGCAAAATTAGATACTAAAAATTTTGATATTTTAAAACGGCAATTTAAAGAGCAACAGGAACTTATAGACTTTTGGACTAACATTAAAGAAGGATATGAATTGTTTTGCAAAAACAAAAAAAAGGTTAATTTTAGTGTAAATAGTAAAGGAAAATACATTTTTAAATAAAATTAACTTTTTTATTGTAACAAAATTCATATATTACAGTATAAGAATATATAAATATTTTAAAATAATAGAATAATTCTTTGTTAAAAAAACACTTACACACTTAACATATTTTATCAATTATTAACAAAATAAACTATTATTTCGGTATAACATTTGTACATTTATATTATAAAATTTGATTAAAATTATCGGCATTTTTCATAAATGCAAATTACTGCGTTATTTTGATTATTTTAAAATACTCATTTACAATAAGTAAACTGCGGTATTTA
>JAOZTW010000582.1 GCA_029938985.1 Bacteroidales bacterium
ATTTAATTCAGAAACTTCGCAAGCTACATTCCTGAATTAAATTGACGACACAAAGTCCGAACCCGTTATCGAAAATTTTAAAATGCGAATAATCACAAATATTAAAAAATGGCACATATAAAAAACATTGGACTTGAAAACTTTCGGGTTTTTAAAAATAAAGTAGAAATTGATTTGCATCCAATCACTATATTGACAGGAACAAATAATTCAGGAAAAAGTAGTATTTTAAAATCGCTATTGCTATTAGCCGATAATGCAAAGCGAACTAATTTTTTAGAACTTGACTTTTCAGGCGACAAACACAATTTAGATGCCTTTAAGTTTTCTAAAAATAATAGTTCTGAAAAAGATTTGATTGCAATAAATTTCCAAATAGTGCAATTTGATGGTGAAATGTCAGAAGCAATAAAGGGAGAAACTTATGGAAGAGATAAATATTTTATTGATTTTGAAATACCTTTTCCTGGTAAATTAGATGTTGGGCTAAAATATAAGCAAAACGATGAAAGGGGGAAATTGATTGGATTTGAATTACAAACGGAAAACACAAAAATATTCCAAGTAAAATATGATATAAAAAACGGGCATTCAGTTTTTATAAACATGGATTGGTTATTAAAACAGGAGCTTGGAGAAGATGAAAAATTGTTTGTAGATGAAGAAAAAGTAAAACAAATACTTAAAGGGGTAGATGACGATGAAACAGAAAATATAATTAATTTATTAGAGACTGAAATATCTAATTATTTGTCCTATTCTGTTTTTAATGAAAATGATTGGTACAAATATCAAAAAGGAGAAGCCATCTTTGTCGATGAAATAATTCATAATAATGACAATCCTATTAATTCAGATAAATACAAAAACCTAAATTTAAATAACTTCAACAACTGGTGGAATGATAATTATGAGAAATTAGTTGATAAATTAAAAACAGAAACAAGATTTGGGAAAAGTAATTTCTTTTCTGTAATGAATTTTGAAGATGCTGATTACCATGAGATAATCAGTTGCTACCTTGCAGCAAATACGTTTAATAAACTTAATCGACAAAAAGAACAAGTAACTAAATTACTTACAGGAAAAACATCGGATAAAATTATTGAAAAATTTAACGATATAAATATCGCTGATATTTCAAAGCATATTACTGATTATAACTATTTTGTATATTTTGAGAAATTCATTCGATACATATATAAAGACATAGCCAAGACAATTGACTTGTTATTTATAGAAAGTTTCAGGGCAAATGCAAAACGAATTTACAGCAACCAATCGCAAGGAACTGATTTTAACCAATTATTGCTTGATTTGCATAAAACAAAATTAGATAAGGAAATTGTAGAATTCATAAAAAAATGGTTGGTAGAGTTTGGAATTGGAGAAGACATTAAATTAGACCGCATCAAAGGAGTAGCAACAGAAGTTAAAATACTACGAAAAGGAAGTTATATTGATTTAGCTGATTTAGGATTTGGAACTACACAGCTAATTCCTATTATATTGAATATTGCTTTGAAAGTTCAGCAATCTTTTGTTTGGAACAATGCAGAAAAAGAGATTGAACGTTACATTAATAAAAATAAATATGAATTAGTAGAGAATGGAAAAATAAAGATCAAAAATTTGCAAAATGATTACGATAAAATAGCATCAGATGATGCGGACTTTAAAGATAAATCATTTCTTAAAAACGAATTATTTGAATATATCACAGTTTTAATTGAAGAGCCTGAAACTAACTTACATCCAAGTTTTCAATCAAAATTAGCTGATTTGTTAATTGACGCATCAAAAAGGTTTAATATACAGTTCGTTATTGAAACACATAGCGAATATCTAATAAGAAAAATGCAATTTTTAACTGCAAAAAAAATAATTAAACCAGCCGATACACAAATATACTATTTCTATGAACCCGATAAAATACCAGATAATGAACCACAGGTTAAGAAAATAGAAATTAATGAAGCAGGCAACCTTTCAGACGATTTTGGAAAAGGTTTTTTTGACGAAGCAGACAATATTGCTATAAATATCTTTAACATGACTAAAAAGCAAAAAAAAAATAGATATGCAAAGATTTGAAATATATTGCAATATTGAATTTTTATTTAGTTTGTATGAGCTAATAAATCAGCCTGTTGAAGATTTATTAAGCGATGTGGATAACTTCGGATACTACTATATTCAACTCTATAAAATTATACATGAACACAGTGATGTAATAATTGATATAGAAGAAGATGAACTAATTGATATTGCAACAAACCCTAATAATGAACGCTATAATCCAAACTTAAAAAAATTTATTAAAACAGGACGAAATTGTTTTCATGGATTGCCCAAGCAATTTGAATACATGGATATAGACGAAGAAAACTATTTTGTAAATATTAATAATCCCAAAGCATTATTCTTACTCAATAAGTCTGAAAACGAATGTCATAAACTGAAAGATAAATACGGAATGTTGTTTATTAGCAACAGTAATATTAAAGCAAAATTGAATTTCATATTTGATATAGACATAGTTCCGATAACCAAACTCGGAAACATTACAGATTGGACTTTTCTGAAAAAATATAAGCATCCGTTTAACAGTATGGTAATAGCTGACAATTATTTACTGAAAGAAAATATCAATGACAATTTATTCCAATTGTTAAAGAGTTTGTTACCTGCCACCTTAAATATTAGTGAGTTTCATTTGACTATACTCACAACAATTACAGAAACCAGTTCTTTTAATATTGAAAAGCGGTATTTAACAATTTTGGATTATTTGAATGAAACTTTCGACTACAAAATTAACCTTACGATAATACAGACTAATGACATTCACGATAGAAATATCATAACAAATTATTTTTGGATAAATTCAGGCTACGGTTTTTCTTTGTTCAAAGGGAGAAAGCTAAAAAACGAAACTAATCTGTTTGCTTTACCATTTTTCAACATACAAAAAAAATATGTTGGAATAGAGAATGCAAATATATCAACTCAATTATTTGAAAATAAAGTGTCTGTTGCAATAAATATACTAATAGAAAAGTATAAGTTGATTAATACAAAAGCAATAGACATTGGCATTATAAAGAATGTTGTCGGCAATAAGAAAAATAGATTGTTGGATTGAAATAAAAATAAGAAATTCGATAACATCAGGCTGGTCGTCAGTGGTTTTGGGTGTTTGGGTTGTTCGCTTTACTCAGTGTGCCTTGAATGAAAGTAAGTAAACGACTTACTAACAATGCTAAATTTTGACATGGAGGGTCTTTGAAACAGTGCAGGATAATAGATAAGAATGCAACGCATACAAACTGGTGTGTTAGTTGAGCTTATCCGCTTTAAATTCAAAGTATTGTGCCTTCGGCAAACGGTTTTATCAGGAACAGTTTGCAAACCACCTTGTGCTGCGATAGGCTAAAATCTATTGTAGTGAGCGACAAGGAAAAGGTAGGACAAGTATCCTATCAGGTGGTATAGAATAAAGAAGACAAACGCAAGTAAATCATTGATGACGCATCGAAAAGCGACAATGACAACGCCAAAAATTACAGAAATTGAGCGTTCTGTAAGAATAGTATGAAAAGTAAGTAAAGATAATTACCTGTATTTATTAGTCTTTACGGCGTTCGGTGTTTAGATGATGTGAGCTTTATTTCAGTAATGGTCAGGATTTCGGAACAAGGGAATGTTTTATGGTGATATGAAAGAGAAACAGCAAGCAGGCGAACCCTGCAAGCCTATTA
>JAOZTW010000583.1 GCA_029938985.1 Bacteroidales bacterium
CTACAACTATCTAATAATCTGGTAAATATGAAGGCAAAAACTTTAGTTATTTATTATTTCATTTTCACTTAGTAATTTTTTCCCACTAAATACAATTTTTACCAAAACAATTATAATATGCAAAGAGCCAAACATTTCTGTTTGGCTCTTTCTTATTTCTTAATTTATACCAATGCACTAACAGTTTGTACTATTTCCAAACCTCTTTTAAAAGCTTTTTCATTCATTGGTATTGTGTGATGGTGACGTTCGGGTAACGATTTTTTCAAACCTTTACCTACATTAGCTACTTCTACAATGGGTTTAATTTTTAAGTAAGCACCAAGTACTATCATGTTAAATCCACGTGGCACTCCCATGTCTGCAGCTTCTTTTGCAGCTTCCACTTTATAGATATTAATATCGGTTCTTGTTGGGTGCTTTATAATTCCGTTAGGGTCGTAAAGCAAAGTTCCTCCAGGTTTAACAGTACTTTCAAATTTATCCATAGATTGTTGATTAAGGATAATTGCGGTATCGTAGTCGGTTAATATTGGAGAACTTATTCTTCCATCGCTCACTATTACAGTAACATTTGCTGTTCCTCCTCTCATTTCGGGACCATAAGCGGGCATCCAACTAACTTCCTGATTTTGCATTATTCCAGAGTATGCCAATATTTTCCCCATTGATAATACACCTTGTCCACCAAAACCAGCTATTATTATTTCTTCTGTCATTTTTATGTGTGTTATGTATTTATATTTTTTTTTATGAATTGTTCATTGACAATTCCTTATTCATCTTTTAAAGTTCCAAGCGGATAATATGGAAACATGTTTTCAACCATCCATTCATTAGAAACTACTGGAGTCATTTTCCAACCAGAATTACAGTTAGCAACAATTTCAATAAACGAAACTCCTTTGTTATCTTTCTGATTTTCAAAAGATTTTCTTATTGCTTTTTTTGCTTTTCTAACGGCAGAAGGTGTGTGAACTGCATGACGTGCCACAAACCTTGTACCTGGTAGAGTAGCCACAATTTCTGTCATTTTAAGTGGGTGTCCTGCAAGTTCTTGTGTTCTACCATAAGGGCTTGTAGATGATTTCATACCTATCAAAGTGGTTGGTGCCATTTGTCCACCTGTCATTCCATAAATTCCGTTGTTGATAAAAATAATTGTTATATTTTCGCCTCTATTACAAGCATGAATTGTTTCTGCTGTTCCAATTGCCGCAAGGTCGCCATCACCTTGATATGTAAATACATATTTGTTAGGATACACTCGTTTAAAACCTGTAGCCACTGCGGGTGCTCGACCATGTGCAGCTTGCTGCATATCTACGTTCATAAAATCATAAGCCAACACAGCACAACCAACAGGAGCAAATCCTATTGTGTCTTCTGCAATATCCATTTCGTCAATAACTTCCATTATTAATCGGTGAGCAGTACCATGTCCACAACCTGGACAATAACTTAATGGATTATCTGTAAGAAAAGCGGTTTTACCAAACACCTTATTTTCTTCTTTTATAATGTCTTCTAATTTAATATTTTCTGTCATAATTTTAAGCTCCAATAAATTTAGTTTTTAATACTTCTACTATTTCTCCTGGTGTGGCTATCATGCCACCCATTCTTCCATAGTGCACGGCTTTTACTTTGCCGTTTACTGCAAGACGAACATCTTCAATCATTTGTCCTGCACTCATTTCTATTGATAATATACCTTTTATTTGATTTGTCATATCATCAATTGCTTGATATGGGTAAGGATAAAGTGAAATGGGTCTAAACAATCCAACTTTTATACCTTCGGCTCTTGCTAATTCAATCGCTTTTTGACAAATACGAGCACTTGAACCATAGGCAACAAATAGATATTCTGCATCTTCGCATTGTATCTTTTCGTAACGAACTTCATTTTTTTCTACTTCTCTATATTTTGCTTGTAGTTTTAAATTAAAGTTTTCTTGAAGTTCAGGTTTTAATCGTAGAGAGGTTACAATAGTTCGTTCTGTTCCTTTTTTACGACCAACAGTTGCCCAAGGATATTTGTCTGCTATTTCTTGGTCGGTCAATCTTGGTTGCTGTTCAGGAAATTGTACTTTTTCCATCATTTGACCTATAATACCATCTGTTAAAATCATAACAGGATTAAGATATTTAAAAGCAATATCAAATGCAAGTGGTACAAAATCAGCCATTTCTTGTACGGAAGCGGGTGCTAAAGTAATTAACTTATAGTCGCCATGTCCACCACCTTTAACAGTCTGAAAATAATCGGCTTGTGAAGGTTGTATTGTTCCAAGTCCTGGTCCTCCTCTTACTACATTTACTACTACACAAGGTATTTCTGCTCCTGCCAAATAAGACAAACCTTCTTGCATCAGGCTCATTCCTGGGCTTGAAGAAGTTGTAAAAGCTTTTTTACCACCTGCTGCGGCACCATAAACCATGTTTATTGAAGCAATTTCACTTTCTGCTTGCAATACAACCATTCCAGTTCTTTTTTCTGGTTGCTCCATAGTCAAATATTCTACTATTTCAGATTGAGGTGTTATTGGATAAGCGTAATAAGCATCTGCTCCACAGAGTATTGATGCTTCTCCAATTGCCTCGTTTCCTTTCATTAATTTTATTTCGGACATTTTATAATTTGTTTTTGAAATTTTTGAATTTTTGAAATTACGAATTTATTTAAAGGCTTGTTGAATAATAAGTTTCTGATTTGTATAGATTAGTTTATTCTTTTAGGCATATTAAAAAAAGTATATAATAATGAAGACAAATAGGAAAGTTATTTTATAACAATTCCTTATGCATATTAAAAGCAAAACAAACAAATTAAAATTGTTAATTATTAGGTTTAATATGGCTTAATACTCTAAATTTCAAATTTATTTTTTTGACGGTCTTAATCTATATACAGTTATAACTGTATCTGGACACACAAGAGCGCAACTTGTACAACCAGTACATGCCTCAGCCTTAACCATCTCTGCAAAATGATAACCTTTACCATTTACTTGTTTGCTCATTCCTATAACATCAAAAGGGCAAGCACCTACGCATAAAACGCAACCCTTACACATTTCTATGTCAACAACAATAGCTCCTTTTACTTTTGCCATATTAATATTTATTTTTTATTGATTACTAAATATATAAAAATTTCACGTTCAAAATTAAAATTAAATTACAATTATAAAAATGATTTTTATCAAAATTAAAATAAAAAAAATTAAAATAATTATTATTAATTAATTAAGTTTGAAATATTTTTAAAATTCTATTGAAAAACAATTTTTTTATTTTATTTTGATTAGGAATTGGAAAATAATGACGCAGTTTTTATGTTTATTATTTTCCAATTTCTTAATTCGGCTTTACGTAGTTAAAAATGTCTGATTTTTAATCTACTTACTTAAATGTTGCACGAAATATTGATTTTATTGTATTAATAAATTGTTTATGAGAGCATTAAATACTGCACAAAAAACAAATAACCGCTATATCAATGACTTACATAAAAAACTAAAAATTATAAAAATTTACATTTAGTAATCAGCAACTTAGAATTCAATAAAATCAAAAATATAATAAAATTTTAGTTACGGTGATGTAAAAAAAATGCAATACTATAGCACCTCAATATCAGATATATATATGAATAATTGATGATTTTTGTGCAACATTTAAGTAATTACAGAGCTAAAGTTTTTGCCTTCATAATTGTCAGATTATTAGATAGTTGTAGTTTTTAAAT
>JAOZTW010000065.1:0-7696 GCA_029938985.1 Bacteroidales bacterium
AGTTCTTTTGCAAACTCCTCGCTTTCTAACAACATTTTAAAAGTAGTGTCGTATCGTGGGTTTAAATATTTTACAAGCATAGTATTGTTTTTTAGGCTTTTTTGAAATATTAGAATTAAAGTTTACTTCTGTAAATGAGCATTTTATATATCAAAAGTAACAAATAAATTGATATTCTTGAAAAACGCAGTTTTTAATTATTAGTATATTAGTTACATAGCCAATTATTAGTTTCCATTAATTAAGGAAAGCTCTTTATGCTATCAAATATTTAATCACAAATTAGTTGGTTGATTTTTTTTATAAAATTTATTAAAATTAATTCCTACGGAGAAATTATTTGAAGCTCCTGCGAGATGATAAGTTGCTCTACCATAGCTGATATAAAATTTTTGTAAATTAATATTTACTCCCCACGAAAAACCTGCAAATGCAGCTTTATTTGTTAACTTTAACTCTTGCCTTCGTTGGTGATTGTAACCAGCATTTACTGTAAATACTTTTACTGGCATAAACTCTACACCTAATACAATATGCCTGATAGCCATATCTGTATAAGATAACATTACTGTTTCGAAAGAAGGATTATCATTAGCTTCAAAATCCAAAATATTATCATTTTCAGGAACTGTATAATTTAGATTTGGTTTTTGTAAATGTTGTGCCAACAAAGATATTCTAAAAGGAGCATAAGCAAGTTTTTTAGACATACCTATTTGTAAATCAAAAGGTAATGGTTCGTAGTTATTTCCATAATATGGTTTAATTTGAGAACCAAGATTTCTCATTACAAAAGCTGCAGTAAATCCTTTTTGTCGTTTATTATAAATTATACCAAAATCAAATGCGGCACCAAATGAAGTGTAAGTATCAAATACAGATAATATTGGTTTAAAATTTACTCCAGCTGTCCAAAGCGAATCTATTTTATAAGCCCAATAAAGATTTAAAGCATATTCTGCTGCATAAAATTTTCCAATTTTGTTACCTATTTCATCTGCCCTAATAAATTCGCCGTAATTAATATATTGCATTCCAATTGCTATTGTGCCAATTTTTTTTGTTTTTAAGGCATACGAAACATATCCCCAATTTATATCAGCAAAATAGTTTACATAATTAATTGATAGTGTATTACTCATAGAGCTGTCGAGCAAAGCAGGATTGTTAAAAACAAGATTTACATCTTGGTCTGTAATAGAAATATTATTTCCTCCAAGTGCAGAAATACGTGCCGAACTTGGCAAATCTAAAAATTTATAAGTTGCAGTTCCTCCAATTTGTGCATAACTATCTATTATAAAACTACTAATGAAAATTAAAATTATTATTGACTTTTTCATGATAAAAATGTTTGAGTTCGTTTGGTATTGATTAAGATTAAGTTGCATGTTTGCTAATTTCATAAAGCAAAAAGATTGCATTTAAACAAGTGTATTATAATTCTTGAAAATTTTAATATATTTCTGTAAATGAATAATTTAATAATTTTGCATAATGCAAATTGTTGATTATTTTATAGGGTGTTTTAGTATTTTTTAGTACAAATCACCAATTCCTTGTCTAATTATTTCTGGTTCATCTTGTGTGCAATCTACCACGGTTGATGCCTCGTTGTTTCCTATTCCGCCATCAATTACTGCATCTACTTGATTTCTATATTTTTCAAAAATTAGTTCTGCATCTGTCGTGTATTCAACAATTTCATCATCATCGTGAACCGAAGTTGTGATTATTGGGTTGCCAAGCTCTCTCACAATTTCTCTAATTATATTGTTATCTGGAATTCTTATACCGAGAGATTTCCTTGATTTTTCTATCGTTTTAGGAATTTTTTTACTTGCAGGCAAAATAAATGTAAAAGGTCCTGGTAGGTTTTTATTCATCAACTTAAATAAATTTCTATCAATTGGTTTTATGTATTCTGCCGTTTCGCTAATCTCGCTAAATATGAATGAAAATTCTGCTTTTTTCACTTTTACTCCTTTTAGTTTTGCAACTCTCTCAACTGCTTTTTTGCATTTCACATCACAACCAATTCCATAAACGGAATCTGTTGGATAAATTACCACACCACCTCTTTGCAAAATATCTACAATTTTATGTATCTGTTTTGAAGAAGGGTTTTTAGGGTGTATTTTTATTAATTGGCTCATGTTTTTTATAAAAAATAAATTTGAAATTAAGAATTTGAAATTGGGTTACACCGTTAAATTCAATTATTTATAAAAACTAAGTTAAAAAAAACAAAGTTTTATAACTTTATATACTCATATTATTTTGGCTTATCCAACTCATAAGTGAAAATGAAATAATAAGTAACTCCAGAATACGCCGTTTTTTTGTTCTTTTAATAATTTAATAATCTGCAAATAATGAGCTATTTAATGACTTTTTTAAAATTTTTAAAAGGACAAAATAAACAAGTAGATTGGGGTTGGTTATTTTTTCTTTTTCACTAAGGCATATTTACATAAATAATTGACAAATTTAAACGAACTTATTTTTGTTTTTAACAATTCAATAAATATAATAATATCAGAATATTTGCATGTTTATTGATGATGATAAAAGCAAGAAGAACAAGTTAAAATAGTTAATTTTTTCTTTTAATATACCTAAGTAGGTAATCATTATTAACAACACTTTTCTATAGGCTATTTTTGTATTAGGCAAGGCGTAAAATATTTGCATATTTCTTATATGGTATTCTTTTACAACGAGGCATAATGATAGAATTGACCTTAAAAAAGTGACATTTATATTTGATTAACTATTTAATCTCCAACTTGGAGTTTATTTTTAGAAACTAAAATAAAGTTTCAAATAATTCATTATTTGTAATTTGCATAAAATCAAAGAAATAGCAAATTAATTTAACCGTTTCCGAATTTATTATTTTCCTATTTCTAACAAATCTAAAAGCTATTTTAATATGCTCTATATCAAATACCTATAACTGTTTGTCTTGGTATATTATAAGGATTTATTCGTTTAAATGCCGAAGAAATATGTCTTTTAATAACTGGGTGATTTTCATATTTATTACTTTTATTTTCAAGAAAATCTATCAATATTTGGTCAACCTCTTCGTAAGTTGCTGCTTGTATCTGCTCTAAATCACTGTTTGTTATACCCAAACCATCTGTAGGAACTGCATCTACACAATCTAACAAAGCTTTAGCTTTATTTTTATCAGAGTAACTTTTGGCAAGAAATCTTGACATTTCATAAACTTCTGTTTTCCATAGATTTTGTATCATTCCATAATCTCCCACATCGCCATGCAAAGTCCAAAAACCAATCAATAGCTCGGTATAATTATCTGTTGACAGCACCATACCTTTGTGTTTTGAAGCTAATTCGTAAAGGTATATCATTCTTATTCTGGCTTTTATATTTCCCATACGAATTTTAAAATTTCTACTATCCTTGTCGGTTGTAAGAAAATCTTCAACAACATTGGGTTGTAAAGCGTCATAAGTGGTGGTTAGATTAACTTCTTTAAAATCGTCTAAAAAAGCTTTACCAATATTATCTGCACGATTTATTTCTTCTGGTTTGTTTGTTGAAATAGTAATACTTCTTCCAATTAATGGAATATTTAACTCTTCACAAACAGGTTTTGCTATTGCCGCTGTCAAAGCACTATCAATTCCGCCCGAAATTCCGAGGACCAAAGATTGCAAATTGCTTTTTATTACATAATTTTTTAGCTCAGTTCTAATATTTATAACAGCTTGATTATAATTTGATAACATATCATTAACGTTTTAATATTAATACAAATTGAAATATTTTTTACTAAAATACAAAATTTTATACAAAAGTAATATATTTTTTTTAATTTTGTTAAATTATTTTGTAAATAAAACCATTTATGCTAAAAAAAATTATTAAAAGAGTTACAAGTAAAAAAAATAAACAGTACATTACTGGAGCACATTCAATCAAGGGTAGAAAATCGCACCAAGAAGATGCATTTTATATATCTGAAAATAAAGGAGGAAATAAATTGATTTTGGTTGCAGATGGAGTTGGAGGACATGGACATGGCGATTTTGCAAGCAAAGAAACAATAGGTATTTTTAACAATTTTTTTGTTCAGAGCGATAATTTTAAAAATATTCCTGATTTTTTAAGAAAAACTACTCTTGCATCAGCGGCACTTGTGTTGCAGAAAGCAATTGTTGATCCTCGATACAAAAATTGTGGTACAACTATAACTGGTTTTTTTATCACAAATAATGAATTTTACACCCTGAATGTTGGTGATAGTAGAGTGTATAGGTACGCCAGAAACGAATTAAAACAATTAACGAAAGACCACTCGCTTATACAAAATATGATTGAAAGAGGAGAAATTACTGCAGAAGACGCAAAACATCATCCTAAAAGAAATATTATGACTTCTGCTATCGGTCAGCCAATTTCATTAATGAAAATAGATATTGAAGGACCATTTGATATTGAACATGGTGAAATGTTATTAGCTTTTTCTGATGGAGTTCATGATTTTTTATCTAATAAAGAACTAACACAATTGATTAAAACGAATTTTAAAAATGAAAATTTAGCTCAAAAGCTGGTAAATTCTGCTTATGCTAATGGTAGTATTGATAATATAACAGCCTGTTATTATATTCATTAAAAAAAAAATTAACAAGTAACTCTAAGTGAAAAATAAAAATAACTAACCCCAATCTACTTGTTTATTTTGCCCTTCTATTATTTTAAAAAGTCATTAAATAGCTCGCTATTTGCAGATTTGTTAAAATAATAGAAGAACAAAAAAACGGAGTATTCTGGAGTTACTTATTATTTCATTTTCACTAAGGCATATTAAAATAAAAAATTCAACATTGGTTTACACCTTAAAATTCAGTTATTAATTAAATTTTTTGAATTTGCATTTAAAATGGGTATCCTATTCCAAAATTGAAAGCCATATCTTGAAAATAATAACTTCTTGAGGTTGGTATAAATCTCATGTCTTCGGGGGACGATGGATCGTTAACTTTTAATCCAATATCCAACCTAAGTACAAAAAATGATATATCTAACCTAACTCCAAATCCTGTTCCTACTGCAATTTCGTTATAAAAGGTGTCAAACTGAAATAAAGCTCCCTTTCTGTTATCGTACTTATTAATTGCCCAAATATTTCCTGCATCAATAAAAAAAGCACCTTCGAGCATCCAAAATAAATCAAATCTATATTCTATATTTGCCTCAAGTTTTATATCGGCAGATTGATTTGGAAAGTTAACATCTGCTTGTCTTACATACGAACCAGGTCCTAACGAGCGTACTTGCCAGGCTCTAATACTGTTTGTTCCTCCTGATATATATTTTTCACCAAAAGGTAAAAGTTTCATATTTCCATAAGGCAAACCAGCACCAATAAAAATCCTACTTGCAACAAGTTGTCCATGAGAAAAATCATGATAATATCTAAAATCAATATCAGTTTTTACAAACTGAGCAATAAGTGTATTGAAATATGGTACTACATAACTTCCTTCAATAGTGTCAATTCCAATAACAGACATTAATCCTACCGCAGAGTTGCCAGCCAACGAGGTATTTAATTTAAAATAAATATAATCAGTTTTGTGTTTTTCTTGATTTGAAAAAACAATACTATAATTTGTACCAGTAATAAAATGATCTTCATAACTATCACTTATATAAGTTCTTGTAATATATTCTTTAAATAAATCAGACATGTTTCTCACTCGTATCGAACTAAAGCGAATAGGAGTAAAAACATGACTTGTATATTTGTTGTTTTTCCAATAGTAATCAAGATTAAAACCAGCTTTAAGTTTCTCATATTCTGGTCTATCTTGATAACTAAAACTTGTTGTCATTATAGTTTTCGGATTGTTTTTTCTAATAAACTTTTCATATTTGAATGGAGTTAACAATCTTGGAAAAGTGATTTTCATTTCAATACCATATTCCTGCGTATTAAAACCAAAACCTGTACTATCGTTTCTTGTTAGTATATTTTGACTTTCTAATGCAACTCTTAGTTTCATTTCGAATATTTCGCCACCTCTAAAAATGTTTTTGTGACTTTGTCTCATATTTGCTTCTGCACCTACATTTCCCGACGAATGAGTACCAACAATTTCATAAGTTGAAGATATATTATTGGTTGGCGATAGTTGAATATTGCAATCTAATAAATTGTTAATTGTATCAACTTCTGTGAATTGAATATTTGTAAGTTTATATATTCTAAATTTTGATAAGTGGTTGTAAGTATTTTTCACATTTGAATAATTATAAACACTATCTTGGTGAATATATAACTCATTTACAACAGCTTTTGGTTTTATTACAAGATGATTCTTTAAAATAAAATAATAATCTTCTCCATCAAAAGTTTCTATAATTGTGTCAGTATCGTCATAATAACTACCTACAAATTCTAAAGCTTCGTTTGGGTTGTAATCACTAAATATATATATATTATTGAATTTAAACTTCTTATGATTACTTGTAACGCCGTGTTTATTTGTGAATTGTTTGATATTTACTGTTAATTTTGCTTTTTCCCCACGTCCAATTGTGTCAATACTATATTGAATGTAATCTTTTGAAAAATAGTAGTAACCATTTTTTTTTAAATAACTGGCAATTTTACTTCTCTTGTCTTGTAGCATAGCAACATCTAATAAACTACCCGAAGCAATAAGTAACTCTTCTTTATTCTGATTTATAAGAGTTTCAATTTCTTTATCTTTAATTTTATAAACTACATCGTATATTATTATTGGCTCGTTTGCAGTTATGTGATAAACAAGTTTTACTCTCTTTTTCCTTTTTAACTTTTTTCCTTTTGGTACTAATTCATAAGTTACTTCTGCATCATAATATCCTTTGTTTCTCAGATATAACTTAAATTGCTCTGCCGATTTTTTAGACATCAAAGTATCGTATATTGGAGGTTTTTCGCCAATACTACGGATCCATTCATACCAAGTAAAAATATCTTTTTTCTCCATCTCATCTTTCCTATATGTAATATTCTCTTTTCGCTCCCTAAATTTTGTTTCGTATTCCAAATAATTATTATAATAAACTTCTGCTGCAATTGTGTCTCCTCGCTTTAGATTTTTTTCATATTTTTGAAAATAATGAATTTTTTTTTCATTTATTTCTCCCGTTTTTATATCATGTTTTTTAAATATTTTTGCATTAATAGAATCTAATTTCTTTTGTTTTTTTGCAAATCTTTTTTTATCTTTTTTGGGATTAGGAATATTATATATTCTTGCGTGAAATGCAAATAAACTAAAAGTCTTTCTCAAGGGGGCTTGTTTATTGTATTTTAATAATTCTTTTGTGTCTATTTTTTTATTGTCAGATTCAATAGTTACTTTTTTTAAAATATATTCATTTTCATTCAAATATCTGGTTGGCTTGCACGAAAAAATTGTACTTACCATTATAGCAAATACAATATATAATATATTTTTGAATTGATTATTCACAAAGTGAAGGTATGGTGAGGTATGTTGTAGTTTATAATGAGGAAAAAATCAAGATTTCTAAATTTTCTATAATTTCAATTTTTTCATTAATTGTTCTATAATAGTGTCTTTTTCTTTTATTTTATCATCTTTTTCCTTTATTTTATCATCTTTTTCCTTTATTTTATCATCTTTTTCCTTTATTTTATCAT
>JAOZTW010000065.1:7796-13252 GCA_029938985.1 Bacteroidales bacterium
CTTTTTCTTTTATTTTATCATCTTTTTCTTTCATTTTGTCATCTTTCTCTCTTATTACATTATCTTTTTCTTTTATTTTGTCATCTTTTTCTCTTATTACATTTTCTTTTTCTTTTATTTTGTCATCTTTTTCTCTTATTACATTTTCTTTTTCTTTTGATTGTTCTTCTTGCTCTGCTAATTGTTTTCGATATAGAGTTCCTGAAATTTTTAAATTTTCAATATTCTTTTCATATTCTCCAAACAAATATTCATTTAAATCATCGTAAAAAAATATTGCGGCCACTGGTATTTTAAGTTTTTTTATTTCAATACTTGTTATTATCTCTGTATCATTCCATTTTTTTACAAGTATATACTTTCCCACTTTTTCTAAATAATATTGTTCTATTTCTCTTTTATTAGTATCTATTATCCAATATTCAGCCACATTATGTTTTGCGTAATCTCTATATTTAATTTCTCTATCTCTTCTTTGCGAACTTTTTGAAACTATTTCAACAGCTAAATCTGGAGGTGGAAATTGGCATGTATGTTTATTGAAAGTATTTGATTTTTGTTTTGAAAAAAAACAAATATCTGGTTCAAAATCATTATTTGATTTTTTCATTTTAACCAATGCTTTTTCAGAAGCCAACCAACCGAGTTTATGCTTTTCAACATGTAGTTTTAGCATTGTAGTAAGCGAAGTATTAGCATCAATATGAATTAAAGTTGCTGGCGAATGAACAACTATTTCTCCATTAATAAACTCCGATTTTGTTTGTTCGGCAATTTCGTTCAAAAAATAAGCATATTTTTGTTGGTTTTTCCTATCTTCTACTTTTAATATTTTTTTTGGCTCTTTTTTTAATATAGTCTCTATTTCCATTTTTTTTGATATTTTATACCCATGAATTGTAAAATTGAGCCTATAGCTACATTTCACAAATGCAAATTTTTTGTTACTTTTAAAATTTCAAATAGCCATAAACCTTAAGTTTGCGAAACATGTTACTAAACATAACGCCGTAAATGGCAATTAGGAATTAAGAATTGATTTACAGCTTAAATTTCAATTTTTATAAAAATATGTTAAAAAAACAAAGTTTCATATCATAATAGTATAAAAAAACAATTTAATAGAGTCTAATATTGAATTCAATAGTTTAATTACAGAAACAAAACAATTGAATAAAACAAAAAAATATTCATTATTTATCTACTTTTTGTTTCAACATATTCAAAGTTTATACCAAGTACTGCTGAGTATCTTTTACCTTCTTTAAGCATATCATAGTCATCAGCTTCGTAATACCATTTAATAAGAATGTTGTTCTTTTCAGATTTTTCTTTTAGTAATGTAAGTAAAACTGCAATTTGTTTACTTGTAGATGTATTAAAATATATTAATCTAAACTCAACAATTGTATTGTCCAATGGGTTTGTATTAAAATAGTTTTTAAACCAATTAATGATTGGTTCAAATAGAGTAATTGCATTTTCAGGCCAAGATGTACCTACTATTTGAAACTTTTGTTTATTAGGATTTAAAATTATTGCAGGAGTATCTTCTCCTTTTTTAACAATTAATTTACTGTATTTATCTCCCGTTTTTTCCATTTGTTGTTTATTTGCTGTCATAAATAATTTAAACTGTAATTTAGAACATTTATCTCACGATTTAAGATATGTATGGGCGTTTTTCACGTGTATCAATTTCTCCGTTGTATTTGAAATATTAAAATGCTCATTTACAAAGGTAAACTTTAATTCTAATATTTCAAAAAAGCCTTGAACTTGACACTCGTGAAAAACGCCTAATGTATGAGATGTGAAAGTTAAAAAAATGCAAGATAATAATATTTTATAAAAGAAAAAATTTTTTTTAATTCTTAAGTGAAAGTGAAATAAATTAGTAGCTCCAAGATATACCGTATTTTTGTTTTTTCATAATTTAATAATCTGCAAATAGCGAGCTATTTAATGACTTTTTTAAATTTTTAAAAAGGACAAAATAAACAAGTAGATTGATGTTAGTTATTTTTTGTTTTTCATTATAGAAAACTTTAGTAATTAAATGTATTAATTCAAATTGAAATACTGAAAATTAGATAAATTATTTTGGCGTTTTTCACGAGTATCAATTTCTTCATTACTTTTGAAATATTAAAATGCTCATTTGCAAAGGTAAACATTAGTTCTAATATTTCAAAAAAAGCTTGAACTTGATACTCGTGAAAAACGCCATTATTTTATTAAAAGTTTATATATGCCGAGTAAATGAAGCGACAGATAATGAGGCTGTTAAGTTGCTAATAATCATTAATTAGTGTCATAACTTGTTGAATTATGCAGTTTTTGAGCAAAACGATGGGAAAAGGTCAATGTTTCACATACATTAACACTTGTTTGTATTAATTGACTTCTTAATTTTTAGATTATCAGTCGTCACATTTTTTTAATCTATTGGTTTATAATTACATAATTGTATCATTGAACCATTGAATAATTGTATCATTCCTTGTTCTAAGATACATTTGTAAATTAATATTGTGTTTATATTCTGGATTAAAAAAATAATAATATGCCTATATTTTCTTTAATTTATAAAAATAATTTTTAATGAAAAAAATGAATATTCTTCATTTACTTTAATAAACTCATAAATAATATTATTATTGCTTTTTTGTTTCATTTCAATAAAACCTAAACCTCCTCCTCCTTTTTTTGTTGTAGCAGAAAAGTCAAACAAAGTTTCATTATATAAATTTTCAACTCCTTTTTTATCTAAGCTATTAATATAACTTAATTTTTTATCTAATTTTGGAACTGTCTTGTTATCAATATAATTAATGGTATTTAAGCAAAATTCTCGTCCTTCTCTTGATATATAAAACACACCTTGACTACCTTTAATATCTTTGCTCGCATATCCATGGTGAATAATATTTTGTAAAAGTTCAACCATTGTACTAATAACTTTTTTCTTAAATACAAGTTTCCCTTTCATTTGCCCTCCAAGTATTGAAATCAAACTTAATAAACTTGGTTGGTCAAAAATATTACTGTATATCAACAAAATATTTTGTTTATTTATTACATTGTGGATTTTTTTAATGTAATCAAAAGAAAAAATACTATTAGATGGTATCAAACCATCTTTATCAAAACTTGTATCTATATAGGTGTGCATATAAAAAAACGAAAACTCATCATTAATTTTTTTAAAATCATATAAAAGTTTGTTGCCCGCTTTTCTTGCAATTTCTATTAATCCTAAACCAGCACCTCCTTTTTCCGAAATTTTCCCATCACTTAAAATTTCCCTGTAGAATTTTGTAAGTTCTTTTTCTCCCAAACTATTAACTTTGTTCAGTTTTTGCCTTAAATCATCTACCTTGTTATTCTCAATAATATTTCCAGTAGTGATAAAATATATTGAACCACTTTTTTGAATGGTAAAAATTGCACGCAACTCTGGGTGAGTTTCTGGTGCGTCTTGATGGCGAGTAATATTTTGAATACTCTCAACCATTATATGGAATACTCTTTTCTTAGTTCTTGATTTCAATACGGTTTTTCCAATATTTTTTTCGGCAAGAGAAAGTATAAAATGTGATATATCTTGAGTAAATTCACCCCTATATATATAGTTCAAATCATCTCCTTGTGAGGCTCCCATTAAATCAAAAAGAAATTTATTGTCGATTTTGGTATATTCGTTATTTTTTTTCATTCAATTTATTTATGCGATTTAGGATAATTATTAGTTAATTTTTACAATTATTTATTTTTTATTTTTCACTTAGTTAAAAAGAAAAAATGATTAACACCAATCTACTTGTTAAATTTGTCCTTTTGAATAATTTAAAAAAGTCTTTAAATAATTCGCTATTTGCAGATTATTAAGTTATAAAAAAAGGTGTATCTTGGAGCTACTTATTATTTCATTTTTACTTATCAAAAATTAAAAATAATTGTATATCAGTGTTTTGAAATATTAAAAAACTGTTTTTTTAATATGTTTCATTAATGTAAGACATGTTAATTTATATTTTCAAACTACAAAATTATTGCTAATATAATGCCAAAGTAATATTTTTTAACTACGATAATTGATCAAATATTGTTAAAAAATTACAAATGTCTTATTTGCAGTCAGTAAGTAAAAAAGAAAAATAATTAACTCCAACCTACCTGTTTATTTTGCCCTTTATAAAAATTTAAAAAGTTATTAAATAGCTCGCTATTTGCAGATTATTAAATTATTAAAAGAACAAAAAAACTGCGTATTTAGGAGTTACTTATTATTTCATTCTCACTAAAACAAAAATAACTTTGTTTAAATTTGTCAATTATTTATTTTAATATGTTTTAACAAAAGTAATAATTTTATTGATATATAAAAAATTTATGAGTTTTTCAATATATTAATAAATTGAAAAATTCGTTTTAGAGAATCAATTCAATGTTAATCGTCTAAGTTTAGGCACTTTAAATACTTCATTAATTTATATTTTAATAAACTAATCATTTCAATAAAACAATTTATTTTCACTTGTGCAAAGGTATAATATATTTTTGATTAAAAGAAAAAATAAATAAATAAATACTTTATTTTTTTTTTGCAAAAATAGTATTATATTTGTACTACAAAAAAAAATATTTATATTTTATGGAAAGAGTAAAAATTGAAACCACACAAAATGTTCTAATAGAGCATGATATCGCAAATGTGGGAGATAGATTATTGGCATTAGTATTAGATTTTATATTTTTATTTGTATATTCATTAATAATAACACTGATTTATCAAATATTAAGAAAAATATTTGGAGGAGATTTAATAGTCGTTGTAATAGTTTTACAAATTCCTTTCTATTTTTATAATTTAGCTTCTAATCTTATTTTTCATGGTCAAACACCTGGTAAGAAAATTCTAAGAATCAAAGTTGTAAAACTTGACGGCTCTGCTCCCTCATTGGGTAGCTACTTGATTAGATGGGTTTTAAGACTTGTTGACATTTGGTTTTCCTTTGGAGTAGTGGCTCTTATTACTGTTATTGCAAACGGAAAAGGTCAACGATTAGGAGATATTGCGGCTAAAACAACTGTGATAAAGGAAAATAAAAAAACTTTCTTTAAACATTCTATTTACAAAGACTTAACTCCTAACTATAAATTAGTTTTTCCCGAAGTAGAAAAACTTACAGAACAAGACATAAATATTATTAATACGGTGTTAAAAGCTTATGTTTTGAATAGAAAAGAAGCTGTTACAAAATTACTATTTCGTGCAGCAAATGAGATAAAAACAAAAACAGGGATTGAGAGTAAATTGCCTCCAAAAATATTTTTAGAGACTTTGATTAAAGATTATAATAAAATAAATGAATTAGTGATAAAGAAAAATTAACTAACTAAAGTTTTTGCTTTCATTTTATATTGATTATCAATAATTTATAAAATTAATT
>JAOZTW010000066.1 GCA_029938985.1 Bacteroidales bacterium
TAATCACTACAAAAGGGCAGGCATAAAGCACAGCCCCAACAGATAAACAAAAATATATTTTATCACAAAATTAGACTGTAAACCATTAAATTTTTTAAATTAAAATTGCAAAATGTTTGCAAGTCCTACATAAATATTTTATCTTTGTGAAAAATATTTTATTTTCTAATTAAAAAAATGGGAAAAATGGAAACTCTATTTACGTTTATTGCCATTGCTGTTGTTATTGTTGTGGCTTTTTCTTTTGCTTATTTTCTGGAAAAAAACCATAAAAACAGAAAAAAAACACTCTAATTTTTGACACTGGTTCTGTTTAGTTCTAAAATCACTACCTTATAATTATCAATATATTAACGTTATACAATTTAGTACAATTTGAAATGAAATAATATTTTTTCTATTTATTTTCATATTTTGATGCTAAATCAGTTAACTAATTAATAATGAGGTATCTTTTTTTTTATAAATAATCTGATAATAACTCCTGTAAAGCTTTGAATAACAAAAATATACAGCAAGAACTAAACTGAACCAGTGCCAAATGTTTGGCTTTTTTTAAGTTATTAGTGCATTTTCATTAATATTTTCGATTAATCAATGATTTTGCAAAATCAACCAAAATTTCTTTTTTTTCGTTTTTCAATTCAATATTTTCTATATTTTTTAAAGCATTGTTAAAATAATATTTTATTTTTTCCTCGGTTATATTTTTTATTTCTAATTGATTATAAATTTCTTTTACTCTATTTATCTTTTCTTCGCTATTAATATTTTGTGTGTCCAAAAGTGAAATAAGTTTTATCTTTTGTTTATCATCAGATAATTTTAAGGCACTTATTAAAAGATAAGTTTTTTTATTGGTAATAATATCATTTCCAACTTGTTTACCAAATATTTCAGTATCGCCATAGGTGTCAAGCAGGTCGTCTTGCAATTGAAATGCGAGTCCGATATTTTGAGCATAATCATATAAAAAATTTGCATTTTCTTTACTCGCTCCTCCAATAATTGCTCCTATTTTAAGCGAAGCAGCTAATAATACAGATGTTTTTAGCCTTATCATTTCAAGATATTCGTTTATAGAAACATCGAGTCTGCTTTCAAAATCCATATCATATTGTTGTCCTTCGCATACCTGTAAAGCCGTTTTGTTAAACAATTTTAAAATAGGAATTATTTTATTTTTTGGTAGTTCTGTAAAATACTCAAAAGCAATAATTTGCATGGCATCACCTGAGAGAATAGCCACGTTTTTGTTCCATTTTTTATGAACGGTAAGCTGTTTTCTCCTTATTGATGAGTTGTCCATAATATCATCGTGAAGAAGAGTGAAATTATGAAAAATTTCAAGAGCCAAAGCAGGTTTAATTGCTTGTTTTAATTCTTGTTTGTATAAATTACAACCAAGCAATACCAAAGCAGGACGCAGGCGTTTACCTCCCGAAGCAAGTGTGTATCTAATGGGTGTGTACAAATCTTTTGGCTCATCTGGCAGTACTAAATTTTTTATTTCGTCGGAAATTATATTTTGATATATTTTTAAAGAATTCATTTTATAAAAATAAAAAAGTTTTTATTATTTAGGCATATTAAAATAAATAATACTTATTGATGAATTTATTCGACTAGCCTAGGAAAAGTGAAAAAAAAAGTTTTAGCGAAGGAATAGCGAAGCAAGTACAAAGAATGTACATATTTAGCATGAAAAATGTGTAAAAACAAAAATTAACAAACAAGAAAAAGGAACAAAGAAAAACGACGGTAGTCGTTTTTTTTTGTTTTTTTACGGCGCAGCCGTTCATTGATAATTGAAAATTGAAAATTTTACACAGATTTGTTTGCATTGCTTAAAATACCAATTAATTTTTTTTGTACTTCGATTGTGTAACGTAAATCGGAAATATAACAGCAACTTTGAAAACAAACAGGTTCAGAAATAACAGCTTCTTGCCTCCCTGTTTTTAACATCTCGCCTTTACCTAATACCAACCATTCAATATTGACTTCTGGATACACAAGTAGGATATTTCCTAATATATCAGAGCGAATATTATCTCCTTTATCAAGAAATCCGTTTTTTACTGAAATATTTTTATAAAACTCTAACTTGCTAATATCCTTGTGTGTAATAAAGCTTAATAGTCTTTTTTTAATGTCCATAATTGTAAAATAAATAATTAACAAATTTAAATCGTTAATTATTTGTTTTAATAGCCTCATTTACAAGTTGCCCACATGCAGCATCAATGTCACTACCTTTACTTTTACGAATATTGATAATAATATTTTTGCTTTTGAGCAAATTTACAAATCTACCCAGACTGTCTCTATTCGATTTTTTAAAATTCCCATTTTTTGTTGAATTATATTCTATCAAATTGATTTTTACAGGAAAGCTTTTACAAAATTCAGCAAGTTCGTGAGCATCATTTATGTTGTCATTTATTCCATCAAGCATTAAGTACTCAAAAATAATACGATTTCCCGTTTTTTTATTGTAATATTTAAGAGCAGAAGTTAATCTTTTTAATGGATTTGACTTGTTTATAGGCATCAACGAGTTTCTAACAGTATCGTTGGCAGAGTGTAATGAAACCGCAAGATTAAATTTTGTATTATCATCAGCAAGTTGTTTTATTTTATCAGACACACCAGCTGTTGAAAGAGTTATTCGAGAGGGAGACATTGATAAACCATTTTTACTCATTACTTTATCAAGTGCGTCTATTGTGTTTTTGTAGTTATTGAGAGGTTCGCCCATGCCCATAACAACCACATTTGTAAGTTTACGGTCAAAATAACTTAATGATTCTTTATTTAACAACGCAACTTGTTCATAAATTTCACCTGCTGATAGATTTCGTAAAAACCCCATGCTACCAGTTGCACAAAATTTGCATTTTAAGGCACAACCAACTTGTGTAGAAATACATGCAGTTACTCTACTTTTGCTTGGTATTAAAACTCCTTCTACAAATAGATTTTTTTCAGTCTTCTTATTATTTTTTAATTCATCTACATCAGAACTTAACTCATGTAATTTGAAAACATATTTTATTGTTTGGTCTTTACTTTTTTTAAAAGAATCTATTTTAATAGAATTAAAATTGTATCTTTTGGCTAATCTATCTTTCAATAATTTAGGGATATTAGTCATTTCGTCATAACTATTAACATTTTTTTTCCATATCCATTCATATATTTGTTTTGCTCTAAATTTTTTCTCTTTGTAACCAACCACAACTTCGCTTAGTTGCTCTAATGATAATTTTTTTATATCTTCCATCTTATTTAATTTGCTTATTATAAGTTATTAATCAGTATTAATCAAAAATAATCACAGTTTTTCAATCTGGTTTTTTGATAATCCAGTAAATTTAATAATTTTGTCTATATTTTCATTTTCAGCTTTCATTTGTTTTGCTATTTCAAAATTTCGTGCATCTTTACCTTTTTCCACTCCTTTCTCAATTCCTTTTTCCACTCCTTTCTCAATTCCTTTTTCCTCAGCCTTCTCTTCTGCTATTTGAACAGCTTTTTTTACAGCCTTTTTTATTTCAATTTTTTGAGCTTTCAATTTGCGTTCTTCTTGTTTTTTATAAGCAAGATCGTCTAAAAACTTTTTTTCTTGAGCTTCAAAATGTTGTTGTTCTTTCTCATTAAAATACATTTTTTCAAGCTCTTTCATTGCTTTTTTTATTTCATGATCGTCCGATAATTCAGGAGGTAATTTATTGTCGGTATATTCTGATGCTTTGTTTAAAAAAGTAATCCAACGTTCTAATGTTGTGTGAATTTCGGGTAATTCTTTTTTGAATTTTTTTAATTCTACAAAAATCAATTCCAAACCATCTGTTTGTTTATATAGATTTTTTGTATCTAAGTCACACAAACCAATTCTTCTATGAAAACGTTTTTTTCCTTTTGGGTCTTTAAAATAATTAAAGTTAATTAAACTTATTACAATTGTTTTTCGTAAATCGTTATATGCCCTTCCACTTTTAAGTTGTGCGTCAAACTTTTTTGTCCAATAATACAAAACTCGCATACCAACGAAATCATAGGGAGCTAATTGTATTTCAATATCATACCAACGTCCTTTTTCATCTGTTGCTTTTATATCAAGATAGGTTATTTTGCCACTTAAATAATCAGACGGATTGTATGGGTTTTTTAATTCTAATTTTACAACCTGTTCTTCTTTAGGTAAAATTGAATTTGCTAATGATTTTAACAATTCAATATTATTTGCTGTTCCAAACAATTTTTTGAAAACCAAATCAATTTTAGGATTTATATTATTTCTCATGATTTTATACAGTTTTAGGCATATTAAAACAAGTAATTATTTTACTGCAAAGGTAGATTCTTTTTTTGAAAAATACAATAATATTTGTTTTTATGTACAAAATGAGTTTAACAAATATTTAAAATAATATTAATAGACTGATATACAAATAGTATAATATCTTTTTTTATTTTTAAATAATTTAATTAGAGTTTTTTTTATTTTAACAATTGTATTTTATATATGGCATTTTTAACAACCAAAATATTTCTTATCCAAAATTATTGAGAAAGATAAATATTTAAAAAAATAGATTTTTTAAAAGAATTTTGTTTGTCATTATTTTATTTATATCTTTGTTGTTTATAGAAAATTCTTATTTGCAAATTATTTCATAATGTTAAAATTCCTCATTTGTTGTTTTTTTATGATATTTTCATTTGTTCCTGTATTTTCACAGCATCAAATTAATTTTGAACATATTTCACTCAAAGAGGGATTATCGCAAAGTAGTGTAAAGTGTATTTTACAAGACAGCAAAGGTTTTATGTGGTTTGGAACTTTCGACGGGTTAAATAAATACGATGGTTATAAAATTGAAGTATTTCGTAGTACGCAAGACACTAATTCAATAGCAGGAAATTCTATAAATACTATTTATGAAGATAGTCAAAATAATCTTTGGATAGGAATAAGTCAAACTGGCTTATCTAAATACAACCAAATTACCGCAACATTTGAATTATTTGCTAATATTGAAGACGATAAAAATTCGTTGAGCGACAACACTGTGCTAACTTTATGCGAAGACGAGCAAAATAGTTTGTGGGTGGGAACAAAAAATGGATTAAACAAATTAGATAAAACAACAACAAAAAATGTTCGTTTTACCACAGAAGATGGTCTTTATAATAATTTTATTTACAAAACAATAAAAGACAATTCTGGTAATATTTGGATTGGAACAAGGTCGGGGCTCAATTATTATGATGCTATAAGTAAAAAAATAATAAAAATTGAAAGCACATTAAAATTATTAGTAAATAAAAAAATTAGAGCTTTAAATTTAGATGCAAATCAAATACTTTGGATAGCAACAAATAAAGGACTTTTTTCACTTGACACTGAAAATTATTTATTAAACCAAAAAACAGATATAGTTTATTATCATTGTAATGGAAATAACCTAACATCAATAGCAGAAGGTAGGAATGGTAATTTGTGGCTTGGAACAAATAATGCAGGAATATCTATTTTTAACAAAAAAAATAAAACATTTACCTTTTTACAGAACAATCCGCTTTTAAAAACAAGTTTAACAGTAAATAACATATTGTCGGTATATAGAGACAAGTCGAATATAATGTGGATTGGTACACAACTTGGAGGAATAAATAAATATAATATTCTTGCAAAAACGTTTACTACTTACAATTATAATGCTTTAGACCCTAATAGTTTAAGTTCAAATCAAATTAGAACAATATATGAAGATTCGCAAGGCACAATTTGGCTTGGCACAAAAAATGGTGGTCTAAATAAATGGTTACGTGGTGAAAATAAATTTGTTAGTTATCAATATGAAAAAAACAATAAATTAAGTATAAAAGATAACTATGTTCGTTCGATTTGGCAAGAAAATGACAAAACACTTTGGGTAGGAACAGACACAGCAGGAATATTACTTTTTGACCCAGTTAAAGAAATATTTTACAAACAATATCATAAAGAAAAAACAAATACTAATTCATTGTCTAACAATAGAATATGGAAATTATTTAAAGATTCTAAAGAGCAAATTTGGGTAGCAACTTTTGGGGGTGGTTTAAATAAATATAATAAAAATACAGACGATTTTAAAGCATTTAAGAACAATCCAGATGACCCTAACTCAATAAGTGGAAATAAAATAACTACAATTTTTGAAGATAATAAAGGAAACCTTTGGGTTGGCACTTTTGAAAACGGACTTAATTTGTTTGATGCAGAAAATGAGCAATTTATTCGTTATAAAAAAAAAGCTACAGAAAAAGAATTTGTTGACCGTATTTATGCCATAACCGAAGATTCGCAAGGCAGACTTTGGATTGCATCTGAAGGAGGTTTGCATTTATATGATTATGAAAATAAAACATTTACAGATTATAATTATTTATCATTAAATTTTTCTAATCCTGTATTAATGTCGCTTTTGGAAGATGAAAAAAACAATTTCTGGATTTCTACTAATTACGGATTAATAAAATATAATATTGAAGAAGGAGGTGTTAAAATATTTTATGTAAGCGATGGCATTCAAAGTAACGAATTTATGATAGGTGCTAACTTGGTGTCGTCCAGGGGAGAAATGTTTTTTGGGGGTATAAATGGGCTTGACGTTTTTTATCCTAATCAGATTTTAGACAATACCAATAAACCAACTGTTGTAATTACAAAATTTAAAATTCTAAACGAAGAACCAATTTTAGATAGCTGTATAGCTTATAAAAAAACATTATATCTTGATTATTTTGACAATGAGTTTTCGTTTGAATACGTAGCCATAGATTATGGACTGTCGGAACGCAACCAATATGCTTATATGCTTGATGGTTACGATGATGATTGGGTTTTTTCCGAAAATCGTAGATTTGCTTCCTACACAAATCTTAAACCAGGTAAGTATGTTTTTAAAGTTAAAGGTTCGAACAACGATGGATATTGGAACAATAATGAAACAAATATTACAATTATTATTAAACCACCTTTTTGGCAAAAAACATGGTTTATTGTTTTGATAATTATATTTTTATCAATTGGTGTTTTTGCATTATTAAAATTTAGAGATGTGGCGAGAGACAAAAAACATTTGGAAACAAAAGTAAAAGAACGAACAACTCAAATAAGACAACAAAACGAGGAAATTGCTTCTCAATTAGAACAAATTGAACAACAAAAAAATAGTTTGCATAAAACCTATACAAATGTGAGGATACTTAGTGAAATAGGACAGAAAATAACCTCACATCTTTCGGTGGAAAATATTATTGAAACCACCCATATGAATATTGACAGCCTTATGGATGCAACTATTTTTGGAATAGGGATTCTTAATAAACACCAAAAACGTTTAGAATTTAAGGGAGTAAAAGAAAATAATAAAACTTTAGATAATTTTAATGTTCGTTTGAGCGAGGAAAACAAGCTTTCAATTTGGTCGTTTGTTAACCAAAAACCTGTTATTATAAATGATTTTTCAAAAGAAGTAACAAATTATGTAGATATAAATAGTGAAGCTATTGTTGGCGGTAGTAATGCTAATTCTTTGATTTATCAACCAATAGTTTCAGATTCAAATTGTATTGGCGTGATAACTGTACAAAGTTTTAAGAAAAATCAATACAATGATTATAAATTAAATATTTTAAAAAATTTAGCAGTCTATATTTCAATTGCCTTAGATAATGCAAGTTCTTATAGTCAAATAGAATTGCAAAAGAAACATATTACAGACAGTATTTCTTATGCCAGACGAATTCAAGAAGCAATATTGCCACCAGTGGAAACACTTGATTTACTGTTAAATAATTATTTTGTTTATTTTAAGCCAAGAGATATAGTGAGTGGAGATTTTTATTGGGCAAAAAAAGTGATAATAAATAAAAATCCTCTAACAGTAGTTTTAGCGGCAGATTGTACTGGACACGGTGTTCCAGGTGCTTTTATGAGTATGCTTGGAGTATCTTTACTTAACGAAATAGTGTCTTTTTATCAAAAAAGAATTAAAAAAGTAGAAGCATTTGAACCACATTTGATTTTAAATGAATTAAGAAACGGCATAATAAGCTCGTTACACCAAACTGGCGATTTTAGTAAACCACAAGACGGCATGGATATTGCCCTAACTATCATTGATTATGATAATATGGTACTCAAATTTTCGGGTGCCAACAATCCATTAATTCTCATACGAAAAAACGAAGAGAATAACTCCCCAGATGAATATGATTTCGTTGAAATAAAAGCAGATAGAATGCCAATCGGATATTTTTATGGTAAGGAAAAAACTTTTAATAGCCAAACTATAGAAATAAGGAAAAATGATACTATTTACATGTTCTCTGATGGATATATAGATCAGCTTGGAGGAAAACATGAAAGAAAATTTTTGAAAAAACGTTTTAAAAAACTACTTTTGTCCTGTCAAGAGAAGGATATTGTTGAACAGCCAGAAATATTAGAACGAGTTTTTACAAAATGGATATCTTACAAAAATTACATAGATGAAACTTATGAACAGTTGGACGATATTGTTATAATTGGAGTAAAAATTTAATTATTAACTAAAAGGCATAGCACCATAAACGGCAATTAGAAATTAGAAATAGGTTTACACCTTAAATTTCAATTGTTTATAAAATAATTATATTTTAAAAAACAAATTTTTAAAAATATAATTATGCCTAACACCAAAAATATTAATTAAAAAATGAACAATCTTGTACAAAATAATCATGGTAGTCAATATATTATAAAAACAATGCTTGAAAGTAATATTGTAGCTACCTATGTTGGTCTCTTTGATGGAGAAATATTATCTGTTTTGGCTGAAAATATAAAATTTTCGTTAAAGTTAACGCAAAGTCAAGGGCGAAAATTCTTTAAAATTTTTATAGAATTAGCACAAAATATTTCACTACATTCTGCTGTAAGAACGATAAATAAAAAAAATAAATCTTTTGGTGAAGGAAGTTTAATTATCCACGAATTTGAAAAATATTTTATAATTTCAACAGGTAATATTATTGAAAATAAAGATGTTAAGGAACTATCGGAAAAATGCAAACTAATAAACACATTAGATAGAGATGGACTTAGACAATTGAAAATTAAACTTAGAGGTCAAAAAAATGATTTGGGAGGAGGAAATATTGGCTTGGTGCATGTTGCACTTATTGCTAAACAAAAAATTGAATTTAAGTTTACTGAAATTGAAGATAATAAATCATTCTATGTTGTTAGAGTAAGAATCTACAAATAGTGGTTAGTGGTTAGTTTAAAGTTCAATTATTTATAAAATTTTTGTTACAAAATTGCATCTTAAGAGATAAACCAACCACTAACCACTAACCACTAACCACTAACAACTGACAAATTATTTTGCAAAGCGACAAAAATGAAAAAAATTATTCTAATATTATTTACTTTGATTTTCCTATATTTTACAAATGGGTTTTCTCAAATAAAAAATGTTGGTCAACCATTTATGACTAACTATATTCCACAAAGTTATGGTGCAGGAATTCAAAGTTGGTGTGCAATACAAGATAATAGCGGTATAATGTATTTTACAAATAACTCTGGTGTTTTAGAATATGATGGAAACACATGGAGATTGATTGAACTACCCAAAGGATCATCGCCTCGATCGTTATCTATTAACGAGCAGGGGCAAATTTACGTATCTGCTGATAATGATTTTGGATATCTTACCGCCGACTCTATTGGAAACACTATTTTTTCATCACTTATAAATATTATTCCAGAAGAACATAGGAATTTTGGATATGCCTGGAATATAATTTGTTTAAAAAAAGATATTTATGTTCAGTCCTACGACAAAATATTTATTATTAAATCAAATAATGAAGTAAAAATAATTGAAAGCGATACAAGAATCATTGGAATAGCAAAAGTTAATGGTTTTGTTTATGCTTACACAAGCGAAGATGGAGTTTATAAAATAGTAAATAACGTATTAGTTCAAGTTCCAACTACTGAAAATATTACAAATATTTACTCCGTTGTAAAATATGATTCTGATACAATGCTAATAGTTACAAAATTTGGTGATCTATACAAAACAAATAATACTGCCGAAAAATGGGATATTGACATGAGCTATTTTGAAGACGCTATAGTATATAGGGCAATAAACATTACAGAAGATTATTTTGGAATAATGACTTTGGATAACGGAATATTTATTATTAACAAAAAAGGAGAACTAATTCAACATTTGAACAAAGAAAAAGGATTAATTGATAATACTATTTACAATGCTTGTGTTGATAATGAAAATAATTTATGGTTAACAGCAGGAACTTCTATTGTAAAAGTAGAACTTTTTTCTCCATATACTATTTTTAATAAATTATTTGGTCTCGAAATACAAATGTGTTCTTTTATTTCTACAATAGGTAAAGAAATATATGTGGGAACTGGAACAAATTTATTTAATTTCAAATTAAAAGAATACTATAATCCAAGTAAACAAGAAAATTATAGTGAAATTATAAATATTGAAAGACAAACATGGAGTATTCACTTGATAGATAATAATTTATTTGTTTGCTCCAACCCCGGAATATTAAAAATTAATTCTCTTGTTGCCACAACTGTTAATGCGTTAGAAGGAAATAATACTTGGCAAATTATTGAAGTAGAAAAAGAAAAAACATATATTGCAACTACTCGACGTGGATTGTTTTACATGGAATATAAAAATGGAAGTTTTGTTAATATAAAAAAAATAGAAGGCATTAATATAAATTGTCGTTACTCCGAGTTTGATATAAATGGATATTTATGGGTTACATTTGATGGCGAAGGAATATTTAAAATTAAATTAAACGAAAAAAAAGATAGTATATTAAATAAACAGTTATATAGCAAAGAACAAGGTTTAAATAATTATTTGAATTTAATATTAGTAAAAAATGATAACAAATTGTTGCTATCAACCGAAAAAAATATGTATATTTACAATGAAGAAACAGATCGTTTTGATGTATTTGAAAAAGTAAACAAATTTTTTAATAAAAATGATGCACTAACATTCTTAAACAGTGATGGTAATTCATATATTTGGGTAGAAACAAATAGTAAAAGAATAACTGTTTTAAAACAAGAAAACGGACAATATACAGCCGACAATACAATAGCTGCAAGAATTGTAGGATTTAATTTATTCAATAATATCAATACATTAAACAAACATTGTTTGTTAATAGCCACTGGTACAGGGCTTATTCATTATGATAACAGAATTGCATATAATAAAAATAAAAAATTTAAAACATTTATAAGAAAAGTGGAAATATTAAGAACCGACTCATTGCTTTTTGCCGGTTCGTACTTAAATGATAGTAATCAAATAGTTGAAACACAATCAAAAAACGATATTATAAAAATTAAATTTGAAGATAATTCCCTACGTTTCACTTTCTCTGCAATATTTTATGAAGAGTCTCATAAGACAAGATACCAATATATTTTAGCTAATTTTGATGAGAACTGGTCAAGAGTAAATACAGAAACCAAAAAAGAATACACTAATATTCCTCCTGGAAAATATATATTTAAAGTTAAAGCCTATAATATATATGATAATGAAAGTGAAATTGCAGAATATGTTTTTATTATTCATCCTCCTTGGTATAAAACTATTTATGTTTATATTGCATACTTTATTTTATTTATTCTATTTGTTCTTGTCATAATAAAATTTTCTACACATAGATTGGCTGTTCTAAACATGAAATTAGAGATTAAAGTAAAGGAAAGAACAATTGAACTTCAATTACAAAATGTTGAATTAGAACAACAAAAAGAGGAAATTTTAACTCAATCGGAAGAACTACAATCACAAAAAGAAAGACTCCTGACAGGAACAGAAGAACTTGAATTGATGAATAAGGAGTTGGAAAAATTGTCGATTGTGGTGAGTGAAACCCGTAGTGCTGTGATTATTACAGATAAAAATGGGGATTTTGCTTGGGTAAACGATGCTTTTGTTAAAATGTTTGGCTATACTCTGGAAACATTGATTAACGAAATCAGTCCAAATATTATTTCTAATAAGACAGATTTAAAAACAAAACAACAGATAGAAAGATGTTTTAGAGAAAAAGTTTCGGTAGAATATGAGCTTGAAACAAAAACAAGAACAGGACAAGTATTGTGGGTACATACAACATTAACTCCAATTTTTGATGAAATAGGCGAGATAAGAATGTTGGTTGCAATAGATTCTGATATTACCGAAATAAAAAAAGCGGAACGAAAAATACGAATTCAAAATCAAAATATTAGAGGAAGTATTAAATACGCCTTAACAATTCAGAAAAGTATTTTACCAAACAGTGATGATATTAATCTGTTTTTTGAAAACTTTATTATTTACAAGCCAAAAGATATTGTTTCTGGCGATTTTTACTGGATGTCTAACAAGAAATTTTCAGATAAAACAATTTCATTTGATTATGATAACGACGATAAACTTATTAATGAAAAGGAAGTTGGTTCGTACTCATTTTTTGCAGTTGTTGATTGTACGGGACATGGTGTTCCTGGAGCATTTATGTCATTAATTGGTTCAAGATTATTAAGCGAAATAGTAAACGAAAAAAGAATTCATAGTACTGATAAAATTTTAGATTATTTAGACAAGGAACTATATAAAGTATTAAAAAGAGAGAAGAGCGAAAGCAGAGACGGAATGGATATTAGCCTTTGTAGAATAAAAAATATTTGTAAAGATAAAAAAATAAAATACGAAATACAATACTCTGGTGCTAAATTATCTATAACTTATTATTCACAACAAAAAGCAGAATTGATTAAAACAAAATCGACAAGAAGAACAATTGGAGGAAAACCGAGTATTAGAATTGATTTCTTAAAAAATAAAATTATTTTAGAGAAAGGTGATACTTTGTATTTTTACTCAGATGGTTTTAAGGATCAAAACAATAAAACCAGAAAAAAACTTGGAACAAATAAAATTAACAGAACTATTTTAAAAAATATTAATTCTTCATTAGAGCTACAAAAACAAGGATTAGAACAACTGTTGAACAATTGGCAACACAAAGAAGAACAAAGAGATGATATTACATTTATAGGTCTAAAATTATAATAAGTAAGGAATGATACAATTATTCAAAGGTTCAATGATACAATTATATGGTTATAAAC
>JAOZTW010000584.1 GCA_029938985.1 Bacteroidales bacterium
GTACTTAAGTTTTAATACTGAAGAATGTCTTTTACTTTGAATATCAGATAGTTAAATATTACTATAAAAGTTTTCCCGACTTTTCAGTTGATAATGATTTTGATACTTAACTACCATTGAGTGAAGCATATTAAAAACATCTCACTGGTGCGAGCTTGTAGCTCGTATCCAACCCATTATAATAAGTCAATATCAATAACTGCTTCATTGTATGCATGTTTTTTTTGCACTGCTATACGGGTTGGATCCAAGCTACATAACAACCAAACCCAACTCTCACTCCTTTGTGTGTGAGGTTTTAACACACAAAGGTTTAATCATCTTTTTTTTCAATATAATAATATACTATTGGAATTATAAATAAATTAAGTAAAACAGAAGATAACAAACCGCCTATAATTACAATTGCCATAGGGCTTTGAATTTCGTTTCCTGGACTGTTGCCACGCAATGCCAGTGGCACAAGAGCAAATGCGGCCGTTAGTGCAGTCATCAAAATAGGATTTAGTCGTTCTGCACTTCCCATAATAATACTTTTATAGAGCGATTCGCCTGTTTTTTGTAGGCTTTCGTATCTTGAAATAAGCAAAATACCATTTCTTGTGGCTATTCCAAAAAGTGTAATAAAACCAATTATTGCAGGAATACTTACAACTCTTGAAGTTATTAAAATAGCAAAAATACCACCAATTAAAGCAAGCGGAAGATTTAATAAAATAGTGCCAGCAAGCTTCACGCTTTTAAACTCTGAATATAACATTAGAAAAATTATTAATATAGACAACATTGAGGTGAAAAATAAGAGCTTTGAGGCTTTTTGTTCGCTTTCAAATTGACCTCCATATTCTACTCTGTAGTTTGATGGTACAGATACTTTTTCACTAACAGTAGTCTGAATATCATTTACTACCGACCTTACATCTCGCCCCTGCACATTGGCAGAAACCACAATTTTACGTTGCACGTTTTCATGATTTATTGTATTAGGACCACTTCCCGAAATAACATCTGCCACAAAATGTAGAGGGATTTTTTTGCCATCATAAGTATCTATCAAACTGTTTTCTATATCTTGTTTTGAATTTCTGCTTTTTTTATCAAAACGTAAAACCAAATCAAAACTTTGATTTTGTTCAAACACCTGTGAAACAACATGCCCACCAAAAGCAATATCAATAAAATCGGCAAATTGACTAATTGTTATACCGTATTTTGCCAGCATTTGATGTTTTGGTTTTATTTTTATTTGAGGAATTTCTATCAGCTGTTCTACATTCAAATCAACCAGTCCTTCAATATTTGAGACACTACTATTTATTTGATTGGCAATAGAATAAAGTTTTGACAAATCGGGTCCAAAAATTTTGATAGCAATATTGGCACGAGTTCCCGAAAGCATGTGGTCTATACGATGCCCCAACGGTTGTCCCACACTGATTGCAATACCTTTAATCGCCTGCATTCGTTCTCGCAATTCCTCCAAAAACTCGTCTTGCGACCTGTCTTTTACGGTATAAGGCACATCTATTTCGGAGGCGTTTGTGCCGCCATGACTGTGTTCGTTTAGCTCGGCACGTCCTGTTCGGCGACTTACATAATTTACCTCCGAAAAAGACAATAATTCTAAATCTATCATTTGATTAATTTTATTGCTCTCTTCAAGCGAAACTCCTGGCATGGTAACCGAAGTAATAGTTAATGTACCCTCGTTAAACTCAGGTAAGAAACTTCTGCCAAAGGTAAACAAAAACACTATTGAAACAATAAATAAAACTCCTGTTACCGCAAGCAAAGTTTTTTTATACCTAAAAACAGTTTCAAGCGAATTGGAATAAAAATTATTTAACCGTTCTATTATTTTATTCCCTCCATGAATTGAACGAGTTAATTGTTTATGTGTTACAAGTAGATAACTGCTAAGTACAGGAGTTAGTGTGAGCGAAACGGCAAGTGATGCAAAAAGTGAAACAATAAATGTTATTCCCAAAGGACGTAGCAATCTACCCTCCATTCCCGAAAGGAAAAACAGAGGAATAAAGGCAACAATAATAATAAATGTAGCATGAATTATTGATGAACGAATTTCCATTGAGGCATCAAAAATAACTTTTATTATGTTCTGACGTTCTGCTTCGGGTAGGGCATAATTTTGTTTTAATCGTTTCAAAACATTCTCTACATCAACTATTGCATCGTCAATCAGCACACCAATTGCAATTGCCATGCCGCCAAGCGACATGGTGTTTAGAGTAAAACCCAAAATTTTTAGTGTCAGTATTGCCACTATCAACGAAAGTGGTATTGAAAGCATTGATATTACAGTAGTTCTCCAATTGAGAAGAAAGAAGAACAATATTATTGTTGCAAAAATACCACCCTCTATTAGTACTTTTAAAACATTGTTTATAGAAATAGAAATAAAATCTGCCTGTCTAAATATTTTTGAATTTACAAGCACTCCTTTTGGTAATGTTTTTTGAAGGTCGGCAATTGCAACATCAATTTCGTCGGTAAGTTTAAGCGTGTTAGTGCTTGGCTGTTTTAGAACCGTCATAATAACGGCAGGTTGATTGTCTATATAGGCATCACCCACTTTTTGAGCAGGTGCTATGGTTACATTTGCAATATCGCTAATTGTAACTGGCTGTTTATCTAATATTTTAACCACAACACTACCAAGTTTTAGTGTGTCCGAAGTTCGTATTTGTGCGTTTATAATATATTCTTGTCCATACTCGTTGATAAAACCACCCGAAGCATTAAAATTGATATTGTTACATGCTGATTGAAGTTCTTGTAACGAAATATTATAATATTGCATTTTTATTGGGTCGGCAATAATTTGATATTGTTTTAAATCGCCTCCTATTGTAACAATTTGAGAAACACCAGTTACCGCCAACAGCCTGAGTTTTATTTGCTGGTCTGCTATACTTCTCAAATCCATCATATCAAGAGAGTTTGAAGTAACAGAAATCAACATAATTTCGCCCATAATCGAAGTTTGTGGAGCAATAACTGGTAGTGGAATTTCTTCGGGTAGCTGGCTTGTGATAGCCGATAATTGTTCGTTTACTATTTGGCGAGCGAGATAAATATTTGTTCCCCAGTCAAATTCTGCCCATACAATACACATTCCTTTAGACGAAGAACTTCTTACTCTTCTAATATTTGTTGCTCCATTCATTGCGGTCTCTATTGGTAGGGCTACCAATTTCTCCACTTCTTCGGGAGCCAAACCATGAGCATCAACCAACACTGCTACAGTAGGAGCTGTAAGGTCGGGAAAAACATCAACTTCCATATCGTTGGCAATATAAGTGCCACCAAGCAATATAATTACAGAGACAATAATCACCATCAGGCGATTTTGTAATGAAATATTTATTATTGATTTTACCATAATTTTAATTTTAAAGCATTATTTTATGTTTTGCAAAATTAATATTAATTGGCTTTTTATTTCATTTATACAAAAAAAATATAATATTTTACTAAAAAAAAGCATGTTTCAAATAAAAGAAAAATAGTTGACAGTTTTTTTATCAGTTACTACATAAGGTGTTAAAATTTTTATTAAATATAATAAAAATTGTCCCCTTTTTTCTTATATTTGTCATTTTTAAATAATTAAACACGCAAAGTAATAGAATAATAATTAAACTGAATTTTTTTTTGGCACTGGTTCAGTTAAATTCTTATTGTCTAATTTTGATATTTAATTAATTACACT
>JAOZTW010000585.1 GCA_029938985.1 Bacteroidales bacterium
ATTTTTGCAAATATACTAAAATTTAGCATACCAACACTATTTTGTAGGGACTATCGAAAATAAAGGTATAAAAACCAATTTAATTAATTTTAACAGCAATGGAGATATTGCAACAATAGGAAAAATTAGATTAGAAGGTACTTATGAAGATGGAACTATAAGTGATACTATAATTAATGACAAATTAATAAAACCAGTAAACTGGGATATAAGATTAAACGAAAACAAATTACAGTTTGATTATAAAGAAGACCAAAATAAAATATCTTTTACAGAAACAGGAAAAGTTATAGCGAATAGTTTTGGAAACACTAATAATACTTTTTATGTAGATGCAGATGGAAACCTGACTGTTAAGAACTTAACCGCAGACAATTTTAAAAGTACGTGGCAACCAAATGGTAGCGACATTTATTATGTTGGAGGAAATGTAGGAATTGGAACAACAGAACCACAACATAAACTACATGTGGAGAATGGGAGCTTATTAATAACAAAATCAGCTCAAAGTATAAAAATAAATCCAGCAAATGGAACAGGACCTACCGAATTTCCAAACACAGAAGCTCAGAGTGTAGATATAGGTTCAAGTACAGGTGTAATATCGTTTTGGACAACAGGTGGTGTTGGTTATAATAAATTGATATGTGGTAGTATCTGGGCAAGAGACGATATTCATGTAGAAGGACCTGATCCATGGGGCGATTATGTTTTTGACGCAAATTATGATTTGATGCCATTAGACGAATTAGAAATTTTTATAGAAGAAAACAAACATTTGCCAGAAATACCTTCTGCTTCCGAAATAGTTGAAAATGGAATTAAACTTGCAGAAATGGACGCAAAACAAATGGTAAAAATAGAAGAGCTAACACTATATGTTATTGAACAACAAAAACAAATTATTGAAATGCAAAAAAGTATTGATAAACTTAATAACAAATAAATATGAAATATATTAGTGTAATAACATTATTAATTTTGATAACAGGAATGTTTTCTTGCGAAAAATGTAAAACAAATCCAACACAAGATAATAGAACGTTTATAGAAGGCGAATGGATAGATATGTCTGATGAAATTATAGGTAGTTCTGTTTTTTTTTTAGATACAATAGAGGAATTATTATATGTAGGAGGAGGAGCCAATGCTTACATCTGGGATGGTGAAAATTTAACAAAAATTAAAGACTTCGAGGGATATATTTATGATATAACTAAATTTAAAGATAAGATTTATTTTGTTGTTTTTAGATGTATTTATAACAATATTTACTATCAAAACATATTATTAGAGTGGGATAATGAAGGAGTTACAAATTTGTTTGAAATAAATGGTCTTGGAGAAATAAATACATTATATTCAAATAATGATTACTTATTTGTAGGAGGGTACTTTGATTCAATAAATAATATTTCGGCAAAAAATATAGTTAAATTTGATGGAGAAAATTGGTCAAGTTTTGGTTATCCCGATATTGCAATGGTAGCATATATTTCAGAATTTAATAATGTTTATTTTATAAGCAATAATTTATCATCAAATAATTTTTATTATTATAGAAATAACTCATGGAAGCCAATAAATTTAATAAGTGGAATAACTGATATAGAGAAAACTAAAGCTGGCATTCTAATTGCAGAAAATAATACAACAGAAATATGGGACGGATACAATTTAAATATTTATCAATTAGATACATTTAGTAATATTCCTGCTGAGGAGATATTAAATTATAATGACAGTTTATTTTTTTTCAATCGCCCCAAAATAGACTCACTTTTTTATTATTGGAATACAAAAGAATGGAAGTATTTTCATAGACCTCCCAATTATTATAAAGCTATAACAGAAGCAGTTATTTATAAAAATGATTTATATATCAATTCTAAAAATTTGAAAAAATTTTCCTTTAAATAAAATATTATGAAAAAAATATTAGTAATACAAATTTTAGTTATTATAATAAATTTAGCTTTTAGTCAAGAAGTTTTACTTCCTAAAGGAATTTCTACTGACCCAGATAATCCTGTAAACCCAGAAAATGATGAGTTTGATGAGATAGATTATTTCTTCGACTGGCGTAATCCAGATAATGGAGATTATTATAATGTAGAAAACTTCTTTTGGACTGATAAAATACGGAGTCCTTATAATATGCCTCCAATGTGGGTTACACATCCATTCATTGAATTATCAGATTATAACGATAGTGATTATCAACCAGCAGATGGATGGGAACTTGTGAAACATAATTTAGGTACAAAAATGGACGGGACTATACGTAGTGACAAATTGAAGGCTCCCTATATGGTACTGTACAATAAGAATAGTAGCATATTAAGAATTTTTATTGCAGATAGACCAGAAGCTAATTGGCAAAATGCATTAATTACTATTTCATATCTACCGCCAGAAGGTATGAATACTGTTTTTTATGACGGGCAAAGATATTTTTGTTCAGCATTATTAAGTTGTAACAGCGTAGTGGCACAACCCTTAAACGAATTTACAGAAATTTCAAAGATAGAAATCCCTACAAAGTATTTGAACGATCATCAATTATTTATGTGGGTTGATATTCCTGTAACTTACGATCCTTGTGTTTGTTTATTTCACTCTAATTTATTGATTGATTTTTTAATGTTAAACAAATCTCAGATAAATTTATCTGGTTCACTATTAACTACTAAAGGAATAACTGGAGAGCATAATGGAAATAATGCAGCTCTGCTTAGTTCTCTTACTACAACATTAATACATTCAGCCGCGGCTGGAACCACTCCAAGTCCTACATCTTAGGCTCTTGTAGCTACCGACATTTTTAAATTAATAAATATGTTTACAGGTAATACTTCTTTTGATGCAAATGAAAAAAAAATGTTTTCTGCTTTTAGTAAGATAATAGCAAACGAAAAAATGACAATTGCAGAAAAGGAGCATAAAGGAAATGCAGAAAAACAAATGGCAGCTTATGCTGATTTTTTTTCTGCAGCTATTTTAAAATATGGTAGCCCTACTTCGGCTTCTTCTTCAATGACTATAAGTACAATGAAATTAGTTGGAGAAAGTGAAATTACTATTGGAGAGACAGCTGACGAAATAGCATTCTCTACACCAGGAAGCTATAAGAGTTACGAAAATCCAGAAGAATTTGATTATTATATAAAAGACGATTGGGGAGAACCAAGATTAGAATATACCTATTACAATGAAATACTCGGTAATTTTGCTTTATTAAAAAAACCAGTTTTAGAAAAATATCAAATGTCAGTTATGAATACTGTGAATGCTAAACCACCTAGATATGAGCATGAAAAACTTGTTCAATTAAAATTAAAAAACTATCCTAATAGTCAAATTGAATATGTTTTTAATCCTGCATCAAATATTAATATAAACGAAACAAAAATATTAGTGGCTATCGAAGTAAATTATAAAAGTGAATGTATTGGTTGTATTGATTTATCATCACAAAAAAAGAATTTAAAATACATCAGTGAATTCGAAAATGAAAATGGTAATGGAATGACAAAAAGAGAAATAACTCCCTTTGTTCCATTATCTCATATAGGTAATTTACCTTGCGAGTTAAGTGCAACATGGACAGATCTTAATGGAAATGATAATTTGTTAAATATTGAAAATGTTTATCTTAAGTTTCTCATAAAATATCAATTTAATACAATTGGTAGCGATGGTAAACCAAACCGAGCAATACA
>JAOZTW010000586.1 GCA_029938985.1 Bacteroidales bacterium
TTTTTTTTCACTTTTCCTAGGCTAGTCGAATAAATTCATCAATAAGTATTATTTGCATAAGTATTATTTGCATAAGTTTTGATTTTGAAAATTTGAAATTGATAGTGAGTAGTGTATTAAAATTTAATTATCTAAAGTATTGTTATACGAAAAGACTTTCCAACGTCCATTATTTTTTGCCTTATGGCAAAAAATAGGGGACTTGGAAACGTCTAAATAGCATGACAAGTGCAAATTAGAAAATTTTCATAACCAAAAAGGGCGTTTTTCACAAGTGTCAAGTTCAAGGCTTTTTTGAAATATTAGAATTAAAGTTTACCTTTGTAAATGAACATTTTAATATTTCAAAAGTAACAAAGAAATTGATACTCGTAAAAAACGCCAAAAAAAGGTTATTACACACAAAAAACATTACTTTAAATAACTGTAGTATGAATTTTTGTTTTACCTTTTTATTATTATAAAATGCTTATTTATAGAAGTAACCATCAGTTTTTTAAATAAAAAAAACTAAATTTTGGTACTTCAAAACATTTTTACATTCCAATTTTTAATCCCCATTTTTTTAATTTTTGTCTTAATATTTTTTCACTTATTGGTTTAGAAATAAAATCGGTACAACCTGCTAATTTCGCTTTACGTTTATACTCATTGGTTGAATATGCAGTTTGAGCAATAATTGTTACTTGCAATCTAAATTTTTTAATTTGTTTTGTTGCTTCAAAACCATTAATTATTGGCATTTTTAAATCCATTAAAATAAGTTTTATTTCAGGAGTAATTCTACAAATATTTATTGCTTCTTTTCCATTTTTTGCATGTATAATTTCAAAACCTTCATTTATAGTTTGTAGTAATGTTTCGAGATACAAATAATTTATTTCCTCGTCTTCCGCTATTAAAATTTTTATTTTATTTTCTTTATTTAAGTCATCTACGGTTGTATTAATATTGTTACTCGAAAAAACAGCTTTGTAAGGAATAGTAACAAAGAATGTTGTGCCTTTGCCAAACTTAGATTTTAAAGTTATATTTCCTCCAATCAATTTTGCGTTTTCTTTTGCAATAGAAAGTCCAAGACCAAGTCCTCCAAATTTTTGTGATAAAATATTGTCCGCTTGCGAAAAACGCTCAAAAATAATTTTTTGTTGGGTTTCGTGTATTCCTATTCCTGTATCTTTTACGTAAATTTGCATATAAATGTTGTCATCAATTTCCAAAAGTTGATAACCAAATTCTACAAAACCAGAGTTTGTGAATTTAAGAGAGTTCTCTAATAAATTACTTAAAATTTTATTTAATTTTGTGTCGTCTGTATAGATTGTGCTTGCTTTGTCGGTAAGTTGGTTTTTAAGATATAATGGAGTTAAATTTTCTTTGGCTGTAAAATCAAAAATTGAAAATAAATGTAGTAATAAATTATTAATACAAACCTCCACTTCAAACGTTTTTACTTGTTTTGTACCAAGTCGTGAAATTTCAAGAATATCATCAATAATTCGCAATAATTGATTTCCACTATTTTGTATTATGTTTATATAAAATTGGCGTTTCTGTTCTGATAATTTTGAATTACCAAGTAATTCGGCAAAACCCAAAATACCATTCATTGGAGTACGAATTTCGTGAGACAAATTATTTATAAATTCTGTTTTCAACCTATTGCTCTCTTCTGCTTTTTCTTTTGACAAAACAAGTTCTTCCTCTCTTTTAATTCGTTCGGTAATGTCTTTTATTGTACCAAGTACAAAGTCTGTATTTTCAATTTTTATTATTCGACCAACTATTTCTGTAATATATTCCGTGCCGTTTTTTCTTTTTAAAATAACCTGTATTATTTCACCCTGTTTTGTTGTTTTACTCGCTTTAAATACCGATTTTTTTTGACTTTTTGCTCTCATATCAAAAACCGTCAATTTTAGTAACTCTTCTTCGGTATATCCCGACATTTTGCAAAATGCTTGATTAACAAAAACATAATTTCCATCAATATCAGACAAAGCAATGCCTTCAGATGTTTGATTAACAATTTGTCTAAATTTTTTTTCGCTTTCTTCTATTTTTTTTGTGGCTTTCAAAATTGCACTTGTATCTTCATGAACAAACACAGCTTCAACAACCTCTTCGTTATTAAAAATAGGAACACCTCTCACATTATAATACCTACTAATATTTCCCGTAGTAGATGGAAAATACACTGTTTCGTGAGATATAATTTCGCCGTTCAATACTTTTTTATATTCATCTGATAATTTTGATGCTACAATACTTGGGTGTGTTAAAATATTTTTTCCAATATAATCTTCTCTTCTCGTCAGTCCGTTTCCTATTTTATTTATATGATATTGATTAATATCAGTTATTAAGCCGTTTTTATCTACAATAACTATTGAGGTAGCTGCATTATTAAATATTTTCAAATATTTTTTTTTACTTTCTTCAAGTTCTTCCTCTACTTTTTTTCTAACAGTAATATCTTCTTTTATAAGAAGATAGTTAACTATTTTATTTTCATTGTTTTTAATTGATGTTATTTTAATCTGTTCCCAGTATTTTTTGCCACTTTTCGTTTTTGTAATTATTTCATCTTTCCATATTTTACCAGATGAAATTGTTTGCCACATTTCAGTATAATATTCTTTTGATTTAATACCAATATTAAATATTTGAATATTTTTGCCAATAATTTCTTTTGTAGAGTACTCAGTTAGGTCTGTAAATTTTTGATTTCCATATTCTATTTTACCCTCAGTATCAGTAATTATTATTGCATTTGCACTTTGTTCTACTGTTGATGAAAGTTTAATAATTTCTTTTTGAGAATTTATTTCTTTTGTTATATCATGTGTGTATAAAACATAACCAACAAGCTTGTTTTCTTTATCAAATATTCCACGTATTGTTGATTTGAAATTTTTAATTTCTTCTTTTGTTTCTGTATTTACAAAATATTCGTATCTCCCAGTTTCTCTAACAATTTCAATAGCTTTTTCTATTCTCGAAAATTCAACTTTTTCCATAGAATGAATTTCGGTCAAATTTTTGCCAATTACTTCTTCTGCTTTATAACCAAAAATTTGTTCTGCTCTGGTGTTAAAAAAAATTATATTCAAATTAATATCAGTAGCTGCAATCGACATATCAGTAGATGAACGCATTATGTTCTCTAATAACAGTGATTTTGATAGTTTGGTATTAATATCTAATTCCTTGCGAAGTTTTAATACTTCTTCTTTAAGTTCTTGATATGTAGGTTCTGTTTTCATTGTAAATGTTTGTAAAACATAATTCTTCGTTTATGCGACAAATTTACAAAAAATTATCTTTTATAAAAAATATTTTTATTCTAAGTGAAAAGAAAAAATAAGTAATTCCAAGCTGTTTGTTTTAAGTGTTTTGTTCATGAAAAATGGAACTCCAATATCCTGCTTGTAGAGTCTGCAAAATAGACCAAAAGGAATTATTCAATAGTTCAATGATACAATTATGTAGCTATAAACCTACTGATTAAAGAAATGAAAAGTGTAAATTTTTTTGTATGGATACTCATATCAAGAAATTTACCCTATGAGTTTTCGCATATTCTACGACTCTCCAAATAGTAGCATAAAGTTACATTTCTGGGCGTTTTTCACGAGTATCAATTTTATCCTTGTATTTGAAATATTAAAACGCTCATTTACAAAGGTAAACTTTAATTCTAATATTTCAA
>JAOZTW010000587.1 GCA_029938985.1 Bacteroidales bacterium
TTAAAAAACTACAACTATCTAATAATCTGACAATTATGAAGGCAAAAACTTTAGTGAATTTACAATAAATTTTCTAATTTTTTTATTTGATTCTGCTTGTGGATAATATAGCAAAAATTCATTTTTAGAATTTATATTTTCAAATAACGCTTTTTGTAAATGACCAAAAGCTTCAGTTTCTTTTCCTAATAAAAAATAAATAGCAGCAAATCTTGTGTTTATTGAGGCATTTTCTTCAATGTATTCTGTAGCATTATTCAAAATAGCAAGTGCATTAGAATATTCATTTTGACTAAATTTAAAATCAAAATAATCTAACCAAACTTCTTCAATAAATGGCTCAATATTAATTGTTTTTAAATATGCTTTTTCTGATTTTTTTAATTCGTTGAGATTTATATAAATTTTGGCAAGAACAAACCAATATGATGGATTTTCGTCATTAATTTTAATTGCTTTTTTTATAAAATTCTTACTTTTTTTGTATTTTCCTATCTCAAGAGAAATTAAACCAATAAAATACCAAGAATCAGAATGTTCATTATTTAATTGTGTGGCTTTTTTGAAACTTTGAATTGACATTAAATAGTCGCCCAATTCGTAATAACACTTACCTATAGAAAAATAAACATCTTCATTTTCTGGTTCTAATAATAGGAATGTTTTATACGATTCTATAGCCTCGGAGTACATTTGTTCACTTTGTAACAAACTTGCCTTATTTATTAGAGCAGATGCAAATTCATCATTTAAAGCCAATGCAAATTCGTATGCCTCCATCGCCAATGAAGTATTTTCTTGTTTATCGTAACATATACCAATATTATACCAAGCTATATCAGAAAATGGATTTTTTTCAAGATATTTTTTATACAATCCAATGCTTCTCTTAGCATCATTTGTTCTATCAAGACAAAATGCTAAATCTAATATTATTTCATAATCCGAATTGTCTATTTCATAGGCTTCTGACAAAAATTTAGCAGCAATATCATAACGACCAATTTTTATAAAAGTTAGTGAAATATCAGATAATAAGACGACTCTATCTGAATCGTTTTCAACCAACGACATCACATTTTCAAAATTTGCCAATGATTTTTTAACATCTCCAAGTTGACTTAGAGCGATCCCTTTTAATATCAGAACTTCAACATTATTTGGTTCAACCTTAGCTATCATATTAAGTATTTTTAATGCCTGGGTTGATAAGTCTAATTCTATAAATAATTGTGCCTTTTTCTGTTTAAGACGAAATGAACTTGGATGTATTTCAACACCCACATTACAAAGCTCAAGTGCCTTTTTAACATTATCCTGTTTGATATAATGATTAATTATTCGTTCTATTTCAAAAACGTCAAGATATCCTATTTTATTCTCTTTTCTCATTGCCTCATAGCGACCAACCAATTTTTGGTTCTCATTTTCATTAAAACTGTTATCTACTATTTTACTCATGCAAGTTAATTTAATTATTTTGTTATTGGAAAATAATATTTTTTGAATTTAAAAATTTCTTTTAAATTATTTGGGGAATAAAAAAAAGGAAAAAGTTGCTTAGGCATATTAAAACAAATAATTGACGATTTAAACTTGTTCTTTTTACTTCTTCAAAAAAATATGCAAATATCCTGATATTATTATATTTTTTGAATTGTTAAAAACAAAAATAAGTTCATTTAAAATTATCAATTATTTTTTTTAATATGCCTTAGTGAAAATGAAACAATAAGTAACTCCAAAATACGCCGTTTTTTTGTTCTTTTAGTAATTTAACAAATCTACAAATAGCAACCTATTTAATGATATTTTAAAAATTTTAAAAAGGGCAAAATAAACAAGTAGATTAGGCTTAGTTATTTTTTCTTTTTCACTTCGTATGCCAATATTTCACAAAAAAACACGATTTACTATTTTATTTTTTTAAAAAAATGAAAAATTAAAACATACTTAATACATTAATTCTACAAAGATAATAAAAATAATTAATAAAACATAATTTTTTTTTTGATTAATTCATATTATTCTATTTTCGTATTTTAATTTCCTTCAATTAATAGGAAAGAAAATTGTAAAAATTTTATTGATTAAATTAATTTTGTTTTCATAAAATATTAATAACTTTATAATTATAGTAATATTTAAGCTCAACAAAAAATATTTCTGTGCGTATAAAATTAAATTTTCTCAATAATTAATGAAAAATATTTTCTTTCATTTAATTGAATAATTTTTTATTTTATTTTAAAAAAATATTTATTATGAAAAAAATAACTGTATTTGGAGCAGGTCTTGTTGGGAAAGCAATGGCAATTGATTTGAGTTATAATTTTGAAGTAACATCAGTAGATGTAGATGCAGAAGCTCTTAGTTTTTTGGAAAAAAACTATAAAATTAGTACAAAAAATGTTGATTTAACAAAAAGTGAAAATATAAAAAAGCTTGTAGAAAATCAGGATTTAATTGTGAATGCAGTGCCAGGATTTATGGGGTATAAAACAGTAAAGAATATTATTGAAGCAGAAAAAAATGTGGTTGATATTTCTTTTTTCCCTGAAAACCCATTTGAACTTGATGAGCTTGCAAAACAAAAAGGTGTTACAGTAATAGTTGATTGTGGGGTAGCTCCTGGAATGAGTAATATGATTTGTGGGTATTTTAATGAAAAAATGAAAATAGATGAATACATTTGCTATGTTGGTGGACTACCTATTATTAGAGAATTACCTTTTGAATATAAAGCTCCTTTTTCGCCTGTTGATGTGATTCAAGAATATATTCGTCCTGCGAAGTTTGTGGTAAATTCAAAATTAATAACTAAAGAACCACTTACTGACCGAGAAATGATAAATTTTGAGAATGTAGGTACATTAGAAGCATTTAACACCGACGGACTTAGAAGTCTATATCAAACAATGGATATTCCAAATATGATTGAAAAAACTATGCGATATCCAGGAACAATGGATTATATTCAGATGTTAAAAGATACTGGATTTTTTGTTGAAGAAGAAATTGATGTTAATGGTATAAAAATAAAACCTATAGAACTGACAAGTAAATTATTGGTTGACAAATGGAAACTGAATAAAGGTGAGCAAGATATAACTGTAATGCGAGTTATTGTTAGAGGCACAAAAGATGGTAATCCTATAACTTATACATACGACCTTTTGGATAAATATGACAAAAAAACGGCTATTATTTCTATGGCTCGCACCACAGGTTACACTGCAACTGCGGTTGCTAACCTATTTTTAGAAAACAAAATACCTGAAAAAGGAATTGTTGCTCCTGAAATTATTGGAAAAAAAGAGGAAAATTTTAATTCTATTCTTAAATACCTAACAGATAGAGATGTAAATTATATATTAACAGAAAAATAATTTTCAACTTTTGAGTTATTATTTAGGCATATTAAAACAAACTATTAACCAATTTAAGCGAGGTTATTTTTAACAATTCAAGAAATATAATAATATCAAGATATTTGCTTATTTTTTTGAAGAAAATAAAATTCAAAAAAATAAGTTTAAATGCTGAAAAGTCAGGAAAATTTTTCTAATAACACTTAACTATATGTTTTTCATATAAATAAACAATCTACTGTATTAAGACTTAAATATCTAAAGTTTTATTACAGTAGTTGTTTTTTTGTATTTGCAGATTTATCTGCTTTGTTTTTGCAGATTTATCTGCTTTGTTTTT
>JAOZTW010000588.1 GCA_029938985.1 Bacteroidales bacterium
AAAAATAAAAATAACATCGCTTAAATTGGTTAATTATTTATTTTAATATGCCTAAACACTAAAATACTGATTAATAAAAACCAAGTGAATTATTTATTATTGTGAAAATCAAATAGATAAATATTGCAAAAAAGTTTTCCCGATTTTTCAGTAATATATAAACTGTTGGTGTGGCTTAAAGCATATTAAAGCCACATTAACAGTAATTTATTCCCACTCTGTATGAGTAATCAATATTTCAAAATATCAGTACGTCTTAAAATGGCAAAATGAAAAAAGCTACGGTACTTGCACGATTTTTTATCTGGCGATTAAAAAACATCTCCAATAAAAATTTTATACTGATATTAAGTTTTTTTATTGGTATTTTAGGAGGATTAATAGCTTTATTTTTAAAGACTTCTGTTTTTTATTTGCGAAAACTTCTATTAAACGAACAACAATTTGATTACCAAAATTATTTATTATTGATATTTCCAACTATTGGAATTCTGCTTGTTGTTTTGTTTGGTAAGTATATTTTGAAAGACAATTCTACTTTTTCAATAACTTCTATTTTATTTGCAATTTCTCGAAAAAATAGTTTAATAAAATTACCAAAAATTTTCTCGTCAATAATTGGAGGAGTATTAACAGCAGGTTTTGGAGGCTCAATTGGTTTGGAGGCACCAATAATTTCATCGGGAGCAGCTTTGGGTTCAAATATTGGTCGCTACTTGCGTCTTGATTATAAAAATGTAACACTTTTGTTGGCTTGTGGAAGTGCCGCTACAATGTCTGCAATATTTAACACACCTATTGCTGCAGTTGTTTTTGCGTTCGAAGTTTTATTCCTTGATTTGTCTCGTTTTTCGCTGACTCCATTATTGTTAGCCTCCGTAACAGGAACTATTGTAACTCGTTTATTTTATACCGATGCATTACTTTTTGATTTTCCTCTCTCAGAACACTTTGAAATAAATGCGATACCCTTTTATATAGTATTTGCAGTCTTAACAGGTTTACTTGCAGTTTATTTTAACAAAATTTTTCTTTTTATTGAGAGTAAATTTAAAAAAATAAAAAAACAATCAACAAAAATAATATTTGCTGCAATTATACTTGGAGTTTTAATATTTATATTTCCACCATTGTTTGGAGAAGGATTTCAAACAATAAAAATTTTATTTGACGGCAACTATGAAGCAATACTAAATAATTCAATTTTTTATCTATATAAAGATAATTTAATTATTGTAATAGCTTTTTTTATTATACTAATTTTTATAAAAGTTATAGCCACTGCAACCACAATGTCGTCGGGTGGCGTTGGAGGAATTATTGCTCCTTCGCTTTTCACTGGAGCAATTGCAGGATTTATATTTTCGTTTACAATTAATATGTTAAATATTGGTGTTCAGTTATCGGTGAGTAATTTTATACTTATTGGCATGGCAAGTGTGTTAGCTGGTGTTTTACATGCTCCACTCACAAGTCTGTTTTTAATTGCCGAAATAACTGGAGGTTACTATCTTATTGTTCCTTTAATGCTTTGTGTTATAATATCTTTTGTTACAGTGAAGTTTTTTCACACCGACTCTATTATAACTATACATCTGACAAAAAAAGGTTCATTAATTACACATCATAAGGATAAAGCTGTTTTGAAATTTATTGATTTAAAACAAATTATAGATACAGATTTTCATACCATTGATGTTGATGCTAATCTTGGAGAATTAGTAAAAATAATAAAAAAAGCCCATAGAAATAATTTTCCTGTTATTAATAATAGCGGTGAATTACTTGGTGTTATAGCTCTTGACAGTATAAGAAAAATAATGTTTGATGAAAATTTGTATGAAACAACAAAAGTGAGAAATTTAATGTTGATATTACCTGTGGTAATTCAAGCAGATGATACAGTAGAAATTGTGGCAGAGAAATTTATAACTACAGGAGTATGGAACTTGGCAGTTGTTGATAATGGAAAATATGTAGGATTTGTATCTAAATCAAAATTATTTTCTGTTTACCGAAAAAAACTAGTTGATATTTCAAGTGATTAACCCGAATTATTCATTAATTATCTATTAAAGAATGATACAATTATTCAATGGTTCAATGATACAATAATGTACTTATAAACCAACATATTAAAGAAATACAATTGTGTAAAAACTTTTGTATGGGTGCTTTATTATTTTATTTTCACTTTAAAATAAATAATAAAACGGTTTACAATCAAATATTGTGATAAAATAAGGAAACCCAGTTTAAGTAAAGTCATCACAATATTTGATAGTAAACCATCTGATTTTAATAGGTTTTACCTTTTGGAACGCTGATAAAAACGGATTTTTAAAATCTGTTTTTCGGTTTACAGTCAAATATTATGATAAAAGATTGTATTTTATTAAAAATAAGGAAACTCGGTTTAAATAAAGTCATCACAATATTTGACAGTAAACCCTAATAAAATTAAAAAAATGATAACAAAAAAAAGTAAAAAAGTACCAAAAGCGATGAAACTAAAATACGATGAAATTGTGAAACTAACTAATCTTTTTTCAAAAAAACATTTGAACAAAGAGTACTCACAATTAATTCGTTATGCAGCAGCAGCTATGTGTAGAAAACGTCCTTCTCCTATTGAAAAAGGACGAGTAAACACCTGGGTTGCTGGCATTACTCATGCAGTAGGTTTTGTTAATTTTCTTTCAGATAAAAGTTCAAAACCTTACATTTCGGTATCAGATTTATCAAAAGAATATGGAGTATCAAAAGCTTCTACATCTGCGAAATCGGTGTTAGTAAGAAAAGCTTTAAAAATTGAACTACTTGATGTAAATTGGAGTTTGTCAAGTAGAATTGATTCCAATCCAATGGCTTGGCTAATATCTGTAAATGGTTTTTTAGTAAATGCAAAAACTTTACCAAGAGAAATGCAAGAAATAGCTTTTAATAAAGGACTTATTCCTTATATACCAGATGATAATAAATAATGAAACCCTCATATAGAGATTTTATAGCTAAGGCATTAAATAATTCTCCACACAAGGAGATGTGATTAAATTTCAAAACTTAAATAGATGGAAAAAAATTATAATTTGTTTTTAGACGACCAAAGAAATCCAGAAAAATCTATGGATTACACTGGAAATATCAATTATTATGCAGAACATTGGTTAGTTGCAAAAAATTACCCAGAGTTTGTTATTATGGTTAAAAACAATATGCCAAAAAAAATCTCGTTTGACCACGACTTACATCCAGAACATTATGAATATTCTTCGGCAATAAATATTCCATATTCGGAGTTTAAAAACAAAACAGGTTATCACTGTTTGTTGTGGCTGATAATGTATTGCAACAAAAAAATAATTAGTTTACCAAAAATATTGATACACACTATGAATGTTACAGGGAAAAAAAACATGACTAATTTAATTAGTTCTTTGCAAACTATTAAAAATGATATTTAATAAAGATGAAACTTTCATTGACAGATATTTTAGAACTAAGGCATTAAAAAATTTCTCTACAAAGGAGATAAGATAGTTGAAGAGTTTACAGTCAAATATTGTAATGACTTTACTTAAACCTAATTCCCTTATTTTATCACAATATTTGACTGTAAACCATAGTTGAATTTAAAAAAGATGAAATCCTTATTTACTGAAAAGTCGGGAAAACTTTTCTTGTGACAATTAACTATATGATTTTCAAT
>JAOZTW010000991.1 GCA_029938985.1 Bacteroidales bacterium
AGATAAAATTCAAAAGAACAAGTTTAAATGGTTAATTATTTATTTTAATATGCCTTATAGTTTCATCGCCAGATATATTTCTTATTTTTAATCGTAAAGGTTTATTTTGGCTCTCAATTGTGCCGTCCCAAAAATACTTTGTTTTTGTCCCATTTTTGGTGATATATCCTAATTTGTCAATTTTTATTTCGTGGTCGCTTTGCCAAATACCTTTACTGTTAGTGCAGTCTAAACTAAGCATTTCTATCAGTTCTAATCCTGCTTCGCTTATTTTTATTGGAGTAAATTTTTTGCTTTTTTTTATTTGTTGTAGAGTTCCTTTGTTGTTAAACTCATCTATTTTTTGTTTTAAGCGGTCGCTTGTAAATTTTGTAATTTCAATTTTATAATTCCCAACTGCTTTTGTTGTTGTGTGTTCTACAAGGTCTTCTACAACAATATTGTGAAGAAAATTTTTAAGGTCAAGTAGTTCTACTTTTATCTCGGTGGCGTTGTTGTTTTTTATAAATAGCTGAATTTCTTTGTAATCGGCAATGTCGATATAATAAACTATTACTTTTTTTACATCAATTTCTAAGTCTTGAAGTTCTTGATTTACTATTTTATTAATAAGAGGAATATCTAAAATCTTTTCTTTACTGTCAATTAAATTTGGAACATATACAGGAACAGTGCCTGCCGTACTTTTTGTTATTGCTCCAAACCAAAATTTATTTATGCCTTCTATATTTTTTTGTAAGCCGGGAATAAGTTTTGCCAATTTATCCATTGTTTGCACTGGATTACGAAAAAGGTTTACACCGTCTTTTATTTCCAGTACCGAAAATTCTGCTTTTGCTGAAATTAAACGGTCTCTTACTGTTTGTATGCTGTTTACGCCAATGTCGCAGTGTATAAATCTCCTGCCCAAATCACTTGATACTTTTGCTGTTACACCACTACCGCCAAAAAAATCGGCTACAGTCATGCCCTCGTTTGAGGAGGCTTTTATTATGCGTTGTAATAATTCAGTAGGTTTCTCGGTAGAATAGTCTACACGATTTT
>JAOZTW010000992.1 GCA_029938985.1 Bacteroidales bacterium
ATTGTTCTACAATTGCTACCAGATATATAAATACAGATGAAACATATCATCATTGGGCAATACCTAATTTTTCAGCAAATTCTTACTATTATATTAAAGTAGTAGAACACGGCGAAAGTTCGTATAATAATGACGGAGTTGTAAGTCAAAATTTTCAAATAATAAATTAAATGAAACACAAACTAATATTTATCCTAATAATTTTATTTATAACAGCTTGCGAAAAAGAAGCACCATTACCTGGCGAAGGTTTTATTACCCCAACTGCCACAACAGAATGGAAAGAAGAAGAATTGCAAGACATAAAGTGGGAACCGCAAGGCTGGTCGGAAGTATCTATTGTATTGTATGGCTCACAAGGCTCTTTTATTGCCAATATTTCTAATCAAACTGCCGATGATGGTATATTTGAAAAATGGCAAATACCAGACCATGTAGTAGGTCGTGCCGATAATTATGTAACATGTTATGTTAGAATTAGAAAATTTGAAGGTTGGAGTTCATGGGGGCAAACATTAGAATTTTTTAGTGAAAACTTTATTATATACGGAGAATAAATTATTTAAAACACAAACAAAATGAAATCAAAACATTTAATAATCGTAATAATTTTGTTAATATCTTTATTTTTAACAAACTGCAATAAAACAGGAAGTATAAAAGGCACAGTTACAGATGCCAAAACAAACGAAGTAGTGTTGGACGCAATTGTATCAATACCATCTAATACTACGGCAACCGATAGTGATGGTAAATTTATTTTTTCAGATTTAGAAGAAGGCAGTTATGAAATAATTGTAAAAAAAGATGGCTACGATAATACAACAATCAATACAACTGTAGAGAAAGGTGAAAATACAAATGTTGCTATACAAATTTCGCAATCAGTAAGCACGCCAATTGTTACTATTGGAGAAGTTACAGATGTTCAAGATACTTTAGCTTCTGTTTCTGGCGATATCACAAATATTGGTAGTTCTAAAATTATTGCTTATGGGCATTGCTGGAGTACATCGGCTGACCCTAATACCAATAATTATAAAA
>JAOZTW010000589.1 GCA_029938985.1 Bacteroidales bacterium
ACTATTAATCAACGAAGTGCGGGAAAAAACCACCGCCACCAAGCAGTTATCGATAAGTGTAATTGTGTCGCTAGCACTCCCCAATTACACTTATCGGGTTCGGGCTGCGCCATTGATATGGTGTTTTTTGGGTCGCTAGCGCTCCCCAAAAAACACACATATCAATAGCTTTGTTGTCATAAATTTAATTCAGAAACTTCGCAAGCTACGTTCCTGAATTAAATTGACGACACAAAGCCCGAACCCGTTATGTTTCACTAAAAAGAAGAAAAAAAAACTATATTTGCAAAAAATAAAATTTTAAATTATGCAACATTTTAAAAATTACATTAAGAAAATAAAAGAAATTCCTTTGGAACAAATAACAGAACATTCACACCGTTCTACTTTGCAAATATTGTTAAGTGAAATTTCTAAAAAAAACACTGAAAAAATAAAAATTCTTCACGAACCGAAAAGAGAAGGAAAATTTGGGTCTCCTGATTTTAAAATATCAAATGAAAGCGGAATAATCGGATATATTGAAAATAAAAAAATTGATGACGATTTAAACAAAACAATAAAAAGTAAACAGATTAAAAAATATAGAAATTTATCTGATAACATATTACTTACTAATTATCTCGACTTTATTTGGCTCAAAGATGATACTATTCAAAAAGAAAGTTTGTGTAATATTTTTGACTTGCAAAATAAAAAATATCAATTAGACACAGATAATATTCTTAAAGTTCAAAAATTAATTGAAAGCTTTTTTTCACAAGCTCCACAAGGAATATCTACCGCCAAAGAACTTGCTATTGCACTTGCTATTCGTGGTGAAAATCTAAAAGATTTTCTTCAAGATGAATTAAAAAATCAACAAAAAGAAAACACAAACGGGTTATTACTTGGCTTATATGAAACTTTTAAGGCTTATATTTTTACTGATTTATCAATTTCCGATTTTGCAGATGTTTTCGCTCAAATGCTTGTTTATGGTTTATTCCAAGCTAAATTAAATGCGGATACAGAAATTGTAACTTTACTGAATGCAAAGAAATTTATTCCAAAATCATTCAAATTAATACAAGAACTTGTAGGTTTTCTTGATGAATTAAGCAAGCCCGAATATAAAAATGCCAAATGGATAATTGATGAAGTAATTTCGTTAATGAATAATCTTGATTTGCCAGAATTGAAAAAATCAATGTCGTTTAGTAAATCTGTAAAAGATAAAGATGATATTGACACTGACCCTTATATCTATTTTTACGAAACATTTCTTGCTGCTTATGATAAAAAACTGCGAAAAGCAAAAGGAGTTTATTATACACCGCCACAAGTTGTAAATTTAATTGTAAATTCAATAAATAACGTATTACAAAATACATTCAAAATAAAAGCAGGTTTTTCTGACCGAAAATCTGTAACAGTCCTTGATTTTGCAACAGGAACAGGAACTTTTTTAATTGAAATAATAAAATTAATTTTAAATAATATTCCAAATAATTCGCAAGCAAAAAAAGAACTAATTATAAGCGAGCATATATTAAAAAATATTTATGGTTTTGAGTATCTTATTGCACCTTACGCAATTGCACATCTTAAACTTGCACAATTTTTAAAAGAAAATAACTATAATATTAAAGACAACGAACGCTTACAAATTTTCTTAACAAACACACTCGAACCAACCGACCCACAAGTTAGAATACCGCTTTTGCCCGCTTTAACGCAAGAAGCACAAGATGCACAAAAAATAAAAGATAAACCAATACTTGTTATTACAGGAAATCCGCCATATTCTGGACATTCTAAAAATGCAGGTGAATGGATAAGCCAACTTTTAAAAGGAAATAATATTTATGCAAAAGCAAAAACAGACAAGCAAGCAAATTATTTCGAAATAGATGGCAAACAAATAAAAGAACGAAATTCAAAATGGTTACAAGATGATTATGTTAAATTTATACGTTTTGCACAACATAAAATAGACCAAGCAGGACAGGGAGTTGTAGGAATTATTACAAATCATTCATTTTTGAACAATCCTACATTTAGGGGAATGCGACAAAGTTTGATGCAATCTTTTGATATAATGTATTTTATAGATTTACATGGTAACAGTAAGAAAAAAGAAATTGCACCAAACGGTAAGCCAGATAAAAATGTTTTTGATATTCAACAGGGAGTAGCAATATCAATACTTGTAAAAAAGCCAGATACAGAAAAACAAATTTACTACTCGGATTTTTGGGGAACACGAAAAGAAAAATTTGAACAATGCTTAAATAATGATTTGCAGACTATTGAATGGAAAAAAATAGAGCCAAGTAAACCGTTTTATATTTTCAAACCACAAAATAAAGAACTTAAAGATAAGTATTTAAAGTTTTGGAATATTAAAAATATATTTAAAATAAGTGGCGTTGGTATAACAAGCTCTCATGATAATTTTGTTATGGCAAATAATAAAACCGAGCTACTTAAACGTTTTGAAAATTTTAAAACTTCAAAAAACGAAACAGACTATTTACACAAGAAATTTAATGTTAAAAAGAAAAAAGGTTGGGAAATTCTAAAAGGTTGGAATAATTTACAAAAAGAAAATGATTTATCAAAATTTATTGAAACAATAGCATACCGACCTTTTGACAGTAAATATATTTTTTACGAAGATAAACTTGTTTGGCGAACAGTAAGAAAAATAATGAAACATTTTGATAATAAAGAAAATATTGCTATTAATGTCCCAAGACAAATTTTTGGTAGTGTTAAATATAATCATGTTTTTGTAACAAATGAAATTTCTGATATAAATTTATTACAAACAGCTAATGGACAAGCAATTTTCCCATTATATTTATATAGTTATAACACTGCTGTTTTTTCAAACAAAGAAAAAGCAAAAAAAATAATTGCAGAGTTAGAGAAAGATTTTTTAGAAGCAAGTAGAGAATACAAAAAATTATTAGAAAATGAAGACAAAAACAGAAAAGAACTTGATGAATTAGCACAAGAAGAATACGATACATTAATTGAAGAAAAAGAAGCTATTGTAAAAACAACACGACAAAAACATGAAATAGCGAGAAAACAAGCACCAAAAGACGATTTTGAAAAAGTAGAAAATTTCACAAAAGAATTTCGTAATTTTATAGATACAAAATATAATAATACATATTCACCCGAAGAAATTGTTGGATATATTTATGCTATTTTACACAGCGAAATTTTTAGAAATACTTATGCCGAATTTCTAAAAATAGACTATCCGCATATTCCATTTATAGATAACAAAGAGAAATTTGAAAAATTATCAAAAATAGGTTGGAAATTTATGCAAATTCATCTACAAAATGAAATTCCTGAAAATAAGAAATACAATGATTTAGGTTCATACATAGGTAGTGGAAATAATCTTGTTCTAAAACCTGAATATAAAACAAATACAGATAACAAACGGTTATATATTAATAAGACACAATATTTTGATAAGGTTTCGGAAGAGATTTATAATTTTCACATAGGTGGTTATCAAGTTCTAAATAAATATTTAAAAGATAGAAAAAACAAAATATTAGAGCTTGATGATATTGAAAATATAGAGAATATTATAAAAATTATTTCTTATACTACCGAACAAAAAAATGTAATTGATAAATTATTAACTAAAGTTTTTGCTTTCATTTTATATTGATTATCAATAATATATAAA
>JAOZTW010000590.1 GCA_029938985.1 Bacteroidales bacterium
GCAAGCTACGTTCCTGAATTAAATTGACGACACAAAGCCCGAACCCGTTAAGTTTCATTAAAAAATACACAATACAATAACAAAAAGAGAAGATTATGACAATATTCAAAAAAATTGAAAAGTTTGTAAGTGACGTTTTCAAAACGACATTAGAAATATTTTTTGAAGCTTTACGATTAAGCCCAAATGCACAAGGATATGTAAGTGGTTCGATAACGGAATTATTGTTAAAAAACCATCTCGTAAACTTAAACTATCTGGTTCACAGAATACGAGAAAAGTGGGAAGGAAAAAAACACCCTAATCATCACGGCGATTTTTATTTTCAACAAGAAAATAGTGATTTATGGTATGTGCTTGAATCAAAAGGTGTAAAATCAAACTCTGAAAAATGGCATAAACTTTACAACAAAGAAAAATTAGAAAAATTCTTATTCAATCATTCTGAAAAATTTATCAAAATAAATCAAGACGAAGAGATTGAACCGCAAATTTCAAAATGGATAGATGAAAATTTGCCAAAATTTAATACAAGCTATGCAAGCACACTTTACGACTATGAAGAAAAAGAAAAATATTTGAAGAATAAACCAAAACGAGAGACGAATAAATCAAGAGCTATTGATTTGCTAAAAGATTACACAAGAGATGAAATAAACGAAATGATTAACCAACGTCTTGAATATATTGCGTCAAAAATTAGAGTTTTGGAAACTCACTTTGTATCTGGAACATCTGGTTCAAATGAAAGAACACAGGCAACACCAAGAAAAAATGAATTTAATGCAATTTCAATTGACATTTTTTTGCGTTATTCCGAACACAAATTTTTATTTGCAAATCCGCAACATTTAGAATCTTCAAGTGCTGATACAAATCATTTACAACAAAATTATATAATCGGTTTTGTTTTCATTGAAAATAAAAAAGAAGTTTTAAGCATTACAGATGAATGGTTTGAAAATTTTCAAGACATATATGAAACATTTGACAAAGAAGATGCTATAAATGAAGATGAAATGCAAATTGATAATAGAAATGTAATTTATCCAGAATAAAAAAAGCCTGTTAAATGATTAACAGGCTTTTTTGTTAATCAAAATACTTTTCGATTACTAATTTTCTGTGCAAAAAGCACTCTTGTGTTTCTACTTGACAAATGTCTGGAATATAACTAACATTTATCTTTTTCTTCTCACAGTAACCGTATTCTAATCCGTCTTCTGAATTAAAATCTTTGTGCTTTTGATTTTTTTTACAATCTTTCACTAAAAAAATACAATCATTGCAATTACAATCAATCAATTGTAATTCAATACTTCTTCTTTCTTCGTTCAAACTGATTTTTTGTTTTACTTTTTTCATAATAATATAGTTATTTAATTAATATTTAATTTATTATTTTTTAAAATTTTAATTTTCAATCTTTTTTTTATTTTTATTTTAATTACTTTTAAAGTTTTATTATTTCTAATTTGAAAAGTTTATCTTTTTCACAATAAAAAAACACAGCATGTTATATATATAACATGCTGTGTTTTTTTATTGTGAAATTTTAATTATTCTGAATAAATTCCTTATTTCATATCTATGGTAATAACTTATCTGAAAAACAAATTTATTTTTGTGAAAATATCAAATAATATTTTTAAATTTTATTACTCTGAATAAATTCCTTATTTCATATCTATGGTAATAACTTATCTGAAAAACAAATTTATTTTTGTAAAAATACAAAATAATATTTTTAAATTTTAATTACTCTGAATAAATTCCTTGTTTCATATCTAAATAATAATTTATTAAAAAAAAAATTAAAATAATATTATTAAAACTTGTATTTACACATCAGTGTACTATCTTTGCCACAAAATTGAAAATTATGTTTAACACAAAATTATTTTTATCACAAGATAGCAATTTGCTGAGAAAATTTGAAGAAATTCACAACTACATTTATGCAAATGATGGACTTTCGGAACAACAAGTCCTTGATGAGTTTATAAAAATTCTATTCATAAAATTTACAGATGAAAAGAATGATAAGCAACTATTTACTATTTCAAAACAGGAAATTATTGATATAAACTCAGGAACAAAAACGAGTGCATTTCTAAAAAGAATAGATGAACTTCTCCAAAAAACAAAAACAGAGTATAAAGACATTTTTGATAAAAAAGAAAAATTTGCATTAAGTTCTCAATCGTTAGCATATCTTGTAAATAAATTACAAAGTGTAGATTTTCATAATTCTACAAAAGATGCAAAAGGGCTTGCATTTCAAAAATTTCTTGGACGACAAGCCAAGGGTGGGCGTGGACAGTTTTTTACACCGGAACCTGTAATTGATTTCTGTGTTGAAATTCTTCAACCAAAACCAAACGAAAAAATTATTGACCCAGCTTGTGGAACAGGCGGATTTATTTTTTCAGCCCTAAAATATATTGAAAAAAATAACGAAAATATTGATTTACAAAAATATACAAGAGAAAATATTTTTGGAATAGAAATTAATCAACGTATCACACAAATTGCAAAAATGAAATTTTTGCTCGAATGTAATGGAGATGCAAATATATTGTGCAATAATGCTTTATCAGATATTGACGAATTAAGTTTACAATTTACTGATTTTTCAAAGATAGAACATCTACAAAATAGTTTTGATATTGTTTTAACAAATCCGCCTTTTGGCTCACAAGGACGAATTTCAAATCAGAAACAACTTATAAAATACGAACTTGGTTACAAATGGACAAAACACGAAAATATATATTATAAATCAAAAAAAATTCAAACAGGACAGGTTCCAGACATTCTATTTATTGAAAGAAGTTTACAGCTTTTAAAACCGGGCGGACGACTTGGGATAGTGCTTCCAAACGGAATTTTTGAAAATTCATCATTAGAGTATCTGCGTTTATATTTAAAAGAGAAAGCAAATATTATTTCAGTAGTTAGATTACCGCAAGAAACATTTATTCCTTACGGAACAGGTGTTAAAGCATCTTTACTCTTCATTCAAAAAAACAACGATACAATTCCAAAAACATATAATGTATTTTTTAGTAAAATTGATAAACTTGGTTATCAAGGTAATAAAAATGGAACTCCTGAATATTTAAAAGATAAATACGGAAGAATAGCTATTGATAAAAACGGAAAACAGATTTTAGACGAAGATTACAGCACCGTCATTAAAGACTATAAACTTTTCAAAAAAGAAAATAATATAAATTCAGAAAGCTCTTTTTTAGTATCAAATACAGAACTAAACGGAAGATTTGACTATGATTATTATTCACCTGAAAATAGAGAATTAATAAAAAAATTAGAAACAGGAAATTCTGCAAGACTTGGTGATTTAGTGCAAATTGTTAAAATAAAAAGTAAAAGATTAAAATCAGGTGAACAAGTTGAATACATTGAACTTTCTGACATCAATACACATTCATTTGAAATTATAAACTCAACATCTTTAAACACTTACGAACTGCCAAGTAGAGCAAGTTACGAACTAAAACAGGGTGATATAATAACAGCAGTTGCAGGAAATTCGATAGGTTCATACAAACACGCAACGGCTTATGTTACAGATGAATTTGAAAATGCAATTTGCACAAATGGTTTCAGAATTTTCAGAAAACCGAAAATAGACCCATTTTATTTACTATTTTATTTAAAAAGTGATGC
>JAOZTW010000067.1 GCA_029938985.1 Bacteroidales bacterium
TAACCAAAAGAATAAAGAAATACAATTGTGTAAAAACTTTTGTATGGGTGCTTATTTAAATTAATTATTTTTGCAAAAAAATATTAATTATCATAATAAAAAAAAAAAAAAGTATAAATCATTAGTAAAATATGTAAACTTTTATATATTTGTAGAATACAAAAAATATTTATTTTAATATAAATAGCTAATTTCTAAACAAATAAATAAAAAATGGATTACAAAATATTAAATCAGACTCAGGAAAATGGTATAGCAATAATAACCATTAATCGCCCAAAGGCAATGAATGCTTTAAATACATTGTTTTTCGCCGAAATGAATAGTATGCTTGACGAAATTGATAGCAACAAAAATATTAGAGTGTTGATAATTACAGGAGCAGGTAAAACTTTTGTTGCAGGGGCAGATATTGCAGAAATGTCTAACATGAACTCGGAGTTAGGAACAAGGTTTTCAAGAATAGGACAAAATGTGTTTGACAAAATTGAAAAACTTCCTTTTCCTACCATTGCAGCAATAAATGGATATGCACTTGGAGGTGGTCTTGAGCTTACTCTTGCCTGCGATATTCGTATTGCAAGTACAAAAGCAGTTTTAGGTCAACCCGAAGTAAATCTCGGACTTATACCTGGATACGCAGGAACACAGCGTTTGACACGTTTAATTGGAGTTGGCGATGCCCTTTACCTACTTTATACCGCAGACATGATTTCTGCAGATGAAGCCCTTAGATTAAAACTTGTTCAGAAAGTTACCGAACCTGAAGCTCTTATGGAAACTGCAATGAAAATTGCAACAAAAATTAGCAGAAAAGGTAATAATGCAATCAAACAAGTAAAAAATGTTGTGCGTAAAGGAATAAATTTAGATTTTGATAAAGGACAGCTTTTAGAAGCACAAGTGTTTGGTTCTATGTTTGATACCGAAGAAACAAAAGAGGGAATGTCTGCATTTCTTGAAAAAAGAAAACCAAAATGGTAAATTAATTGTAATTTTTAAAAACACTATAGAACTGAAAAGTCGGGAAAATTTTTCAGCAATATTAAAAAACATACAATTTGCTGTACAATTTGCCGTAGCGACAAGGCATGCCTTGTCTTTACAACATATTTAGCATCTAAAATTGACATTAAAAATCAAGAAAATTGCTTATTGCCATGAAAATAAAATATATAAATATAACATAAAGTTTTCCCGACTTTTCTGTATAGAATATTAGATTTTTGTTTTTGCAATTTTAATATAAAACTCTTTTTAATTACAAATTAGACATTAAGACATAACAAAAAGAGGCGTTTTTCATAAGTGTAAAGTACAAGGCATTTTTATTTTTTAAATACCGCAGTTTACTTATTGTAAATGAGGATTTTAAAATAATATAAATAACGAAGTAATTTGCATTTATGAAAAATGCCCAAAAAGATTAGTAAAATAAATATTAATAAATAAAATCAATTTATGAACTACTTAGAAAAACTACAAAACGTATCCGTTTTGGGAGCCGCAGGAAAAATGGGAAGCGGTATTCTTTTACTTACAGCAGTAGAAATGGCAGATCAAAGTTTGTTGCCAGAAAATAAAGATAAGCATTTTGTGCTTAATGCCATAGATATTTCATCGGAGGCATTAGAAGGCTTAATGAAATATCTAAAAACGCAGGTTACTAAAATTGCAGAAAAGAAAACTATTTTACTTAGAAAACTTTACGCCGACAGAAGAGACCTTATTGAAAACTTTGATATTATTGAAGAGTATGTTTTTGATGTGTTAAGTATTGTACGTCCTTCAACAAACATGGAGGTGGCATATAATTCAAATATTATTTTTGAAGCAATAAAAGAAGACCCAGCTTTGAAAGTTAAAATATTTACACAAATAAAAAATAATAACAAGAACAATCCTTGGTTTTTTACAAACACCTCATCAATTCCAATTACAAATTTAGACCGTGATGCAGAACTTGACGGAAAAGTTATAGGATTTCATTTTTACAATCCACCAGCAGTTCAAAAACTTGTGGAGCTTATTAAAAGTGAAAACACTTTGCCAGAAGTCGAAGAATTTGCTTATAAATATGCTAAAAATTTAAGAAAAAAAGTAGTTCCTTCAAATGATTTTGCTGGTTTTATTGGCAATGGACATTTTATGAGAGATGCTCTACATGGAATATCGGAAGTACAAAATTTATGTGATGATAATTCGCTTGCTAAATCAATTTATATGGTTAACAAAGTGTCGCAAGAGTTTCTTGTGCGACCAATGGGTATTTTTCAGCTTGTTGATTATGTGGGTATTGACGTGTGTCACTATATAATGAGTGTGATGAATCCATATTTGGAAAAAGAAAATCTGCATAGCAAATTATTAGACGCAATGTTAAACGCAGGCATTAAAGGAGGACAATATTCAAGCGGTGCTCAAAAAGACGGTTTTTTAAAGTACGAAAAAGGCAGACCTGTTGCTATTTACGACCTCGACCTTAATAAATATGTTGAAATAAGCGAATATAAAGAAGAAGCTGACAAGCAATTAGGTAAACTACCAGATAGTTATGTGCCTTGGAAAGCTACTCTCCGCATGAGAAACAAAAACGAGGTTTTTGAAAAATATTTTGCAGATTTAGGTCAAATGGATACACTTGGTGCTAAAATAGCAAAAAAATATAATGCAAAATCTAATGAAATTGGAAAGCAACTTGTAGCCAACAATGTGGCAGCAAACCAACAAGACGTTAATACTGTAATGCTTACAGGATTTTTTCATGCTTACGGTCCTATTAATGAATATCTTAAATAAACAAACAAAATGAAATTACGAAAAAAAGTATATATGACTGCCGGATATAATACAATTTCTCTCGGCACAGGAAGAAAAGAATTTCACCCAAAAAAACAACGTCCAGGACTTGAGCATTATATAAAAGAAGCAGGAGTAGCGGTTCTTGAACAAATAGGTGGAGCAAAAAATGTGGACGAAGGAGTTATCTCAAATTTTATTGCCGCTCGTTTCAACAAACAAGCAAATCTTGCTGGTTTTATGCCTTATATTGATGAGGGTTTAAAATACAAACCAGCAGTTAGAGTTGAAGGTGCATGTGGTTCGGGAGGAATGGCACTTACTACAAGTATAAAGTCAATTCTCTCAGACACAGCCGATGTGGTTCTTGCACTTGGAGTAGAGGTTCAAAATACTTATAAAGCTATTTATGGTGCTGATATTTTGGCACAAGCTGGTTGGCAGAAAAAAAGAAAAGATGGTCATGCTTATTTCTTTCCCGGACAATTTAGTGATAGAGCAGGTGCTTATTACGAGGCTTACGGCGAAGACTATGCTCGCAAAGGAATGGCTAAATGGTTTGCTCTCATGATTGAAAACGCTCGCTTATGCGAAACGGCTCAAGAATTTCATAACAAAACTCCCAACCTTGTTGATTTTCATCTTGCAAACAAACCAAACGGAAGATTTTTTGTTGATAACTTAAATGTATTTGATTGTTCCAAAGTATCTGATGGAGCTTCGGCAATAGCTGTGGTTTCGGAAGAGGGTTTGGCAAAAATAGGAGTTGCGAAAAAAGACGCTGTTGAAATTATTTCTTTTGCACAAGTGGAAGATGATATTACAAAAGACCCAGAAAATATTCTTGAACTTTCTACTATTAAAGAAGCGGTTAGACAAGCATTAACAGATGCCGAAATTACTGTTGATGATATTGGAACTATTGAAACTCACGACTGTTTTACAATTGCGGGTATTCTTGGAGTAGAAGCAATTGGCTTGGCTGAAGCAGGGAAAGGTGCAGGATTTGTTGCAGATGGAAATACTGCAAGAGATGGAAAAATACCAATGAACACCACTGGTGGACTTGTAGGTTGGGGACACCCAACTGGTGCTACAGGAATACATCAAGCGGTTACTATTTGGGAGCAACTTACTGGTAAAGCAGGTGCAGCTCAAATAACTTTAAACGCCAACAAACCTTATGGACTTACTGTAAATATGGGTGGCGACGACAAAACCGTAGCAGTTATTGTTTATAAAAAAGGATAATTTTTTTTAATACTTAATATGCATTATTCATAATTTTAATTATGAATAATGCTTTAAGGCATATAAGTTGTTAACACAAAGTACAATGTTATAGTCAATAAAAAAACCAGTTTTAAAATTAATACTAAAAAAAAATAATAACATGAAAAAAAATTTAGTTTTTATAATAACAATAACAATTTTGCGGCGTTTTTCACGAGTGTCAAGTTCAAGGCTTTTTTGAAATATTAGAATTAAAGTTTACCTTTGTAAATGAGCATTTTAATATTTCAAAAGTAACGAAGAAATTGATACTTGTGAAAAATGCCAATTTTGCTTTATAGTTGTGGTAACTTATCTAATAATGAGAATAATACAAATAAGGAAGTTGCTTGGAGTGAAACTTGGGAATATTACTGGGATGGAGGAGAAAATGTAGGAGGAACACCAATTTGTGCTAGTTATGTTCTAACAATTGATGGAGAAGATTGTAAATTAGAAGCAGATGGTTATCAATTAGGTTGTCATTTATGTTGTAGATGAGAGAATAAAGGAGCTGAATTTAAACTTAAATCACGAACTATTCCGTTTAAATAATCATATTCTAATTGTATTTTTATTGCAGACAATGAACCACTTCCGCCAAAACCTTTGAATGATTCTTTTAAAAAATCGGGTAATTGAAAACTCGTAGAATCTTTGATTAGTAAACAGTTAATACCTTTGCTTTTTATAAAAGTTATTAACTACTCATCTCTCTGTATAGATAAAACTTCTTCCAAAACACAGGTAATAAATAAAATTAATCGTTCTGTAAAGCGTTCATTCAATGATTGTTTTTGGATTTCTTTTCCAGTCTGCTCTTTAAATCGTTCACACAGACCATTCAGACTTAATTTTTCTGCACAAAAAAGTAGCATTTATTAGGAAGTTCAACATCTCAAATCCACTTATTTTACCACCTTCACGTTGTGTAAAACCTGATTCTTTCGTTAATTAATTTATATTCTCTTCACTCATTAATTCTGATAACCTTATCGTAAATTGGTTTTTTAATGATTCATATTTTTTATTTATTTATTCATGATTAATCATTTTTTAGTTAATATATTGATTTTTACAATGATATAACTTTATTTGATATATAATATAAAATTAGTTAAAAAAAGTATCTCAATTTACTTTAAACTATATAAATCAACAATATAACTCTTAACCTGACCAGCTATGACATTGACGCTATAGCCGTCAGATTAATTTTATAAACACTTCTTTATCTGTAAACCAATTTTTTATATACAAATCACTTGATTTGCAACCTATTCGCTGTTTCTCCAAGCTAAAGCTTGGAGAAACATTATTCATAAATAATTGTATTTTAAGGTGTAAACCAATTTTTAAATTACAAATTACTAATCTGTAATTGCTTTTATTCCAGGTAGTTCTTTTCCTTCCATGTATTCCAATAAAGCACCTCCGCCTGTGGATACATAACTTACTTTATCTGTTAGTCCATATTTTGTAATTGCGGCCACAGAGTCGCCACCACCAATTAAACTAAACATTCCATTTTTAGTTGCTTCTGCAATAGCACCAGCAATTTGTTTTGTTCCGTTTTCAAACGAAGACATTTCAAAAACACCAACAGGTCCATTCCATAGTATTGTAGCTGAATTATTTATTACTTCAATAAAATTTTTAATAGATTTTTTACCAGCATCTAATCCTTGCCAGTTATCAGGAATTTTATCAATATCACATATTTTTGTATTTGCATTGTTATCAAACTCATCTGCAATAATGCTATCAGTTGGTAAATAAAGATTTACGTTGTTTTCGCTTGCTTTTTTATAAATTTCGCTAACAAGGTCAATCTTATCGTTTTCTACTATTGAATCGCCAATTTTTCCTCCCCTTGCTTTAACAAAAGTAAAAGCCATGCCACCTCCAATAATTAAATTATCTACTTTTGACAAAAGATTTTCAATAATTGTAATTTTAGATGAAACTTTTGAACCTCCAATAATAGCAGTAAGTGGACGTTTCACGTCTTTTACTACTTTGTCAATGTTTTTTATTTCATTTTCAATAATATAACCAAACATTTTGTCGTTTGGAAAAAACTTTGCAATTATTGTTGTAGAAGCATGTGCTCTGTGAGCTGTACCAAAAGCATCGTTAATATAAACATCTGCAAGACTTGCCAATTCTTTAGCAAAATTCTCATCTCCTTTTTTTTCTTCTTTATAAAAACGTAAATTCTCCAAAAGTAAAACTTCTCCTTTTTTTAAATTTTTTGCTTTGTTTTTGGCATCTTCCCCTGTACAATCATTTGCAAGTGTAACTTTTAAATTAAGTAAATTTGATAGATGCTTTACAACATGTTTTAAAGATAATTTTTCAGAAACAACAGCTTTTGGTCGCCCTCTGTGCGACATAAGAATTACAGAACCGTTTTCCAAAACTTTTTTTATTGTAGGAATTGCGGCTCTTATTCTTGTATCGTCTGTAATTTCAAAATTATCGTCTATTGGCACATTGAAATCAACTCTTATAATCGCTTTTTTATTTGTAAAATCGTAATTATTAATCTGTTTCATGAATTTTAGATGTTTTTATAATAAATAATTGTATATATTAAAACGCAGGCAGGTGATTTTCACCTGCCTGAAATAAACATTTTATTTTGGTATTAGGCATATTAAAATAAATAATTGATAAATTTAAACGAGGTTATTTTTGTTTTTAACAATTCAATAAATATAATAATATCAGGATATTTGCATATTTTTTTGAAGAAGTAAAAAGTAAAAAGAACAAGTTTAAATCGTTAATTGTTTGATTTAATATGCCTTATCTTTTAAAAACTAATTCTGGTTTTTATTATTCTGGCATTTTTCATAAATGCGAATTACTGCGTTATTTAAAAAATAAAAATGCCTTGAACTTTACACTTAGGAAAAACGCCATTATTCTCTAATAAGTTTTCCACTTTTCTTTGCTCTTAATAAATTTCTTTTGAGCTTTCACTATTCTAATAAAGTAAAGAACAAGGTTTTTGTATTCTGATAATATATTCAAATACAAAGTACTATTCATTGTACTAACCTCACCAGTTTTAACTCTACGTAGTTGTATAATTTTTATCTCTTCAATTTTTTTCAACAACATTTTCTTTTCATCATTTAAGAAAGCTATATCATCAAAATTTGAGTTTTTTATCACTCCATTGATTCTAATAATATAATCCTTTACCAAGTCTTTTGTTTGGTTCAATTCTTTGCTTTGTTCGTCTAACAATCCCTCGTGATTATTGTCTAAGTGTTCAAAAATTCGCAATGAAATAAAATTAGAAGCATTAGCTACCTCACGTAGAAAATCCACTTCTTGAATATAAAATTGTGCAGAATGGATAAAGTTTTGTTTTAGAATACCAATAATTATGTAAATATTGTACTTTATTCTTTTGGTGTTCTTTTTTAATTCTTCCGAGAGTTTTTTGGCAGACTTAGCTGGTTTACGATTTTCGTTTGTCAACCCTTCGAGAGATTCGTCCAATATTTTTGGCACTCTACTAAGTTCTACACTTATTTTTTCAGTACATTTTTCAAAAACATTATTGTTAGTTATAGACTCTTCGTCCATATATTTGTTTTCCTTCTCTGCTTTTGCTTTTCGTTTTTTATGTATAATTTTGGTTTTAATAAATAAAAATGCAGCAAGACCTACCAACAGTACAACAGCAACCATGCCACCAAAATGAAGTATTGCAATCACCACAAATGCAGCTGAAAATGCAACAAAAGCGGTAATAAACCAACCCCCAATAACCGATATTACTCCAGTTACCCTATAAACAGCACTTTCTCGTCCCCAAGCTCTGTCGGAAAGCGAAGTACCCATTGCAACCATAAAAGTAACATAAGTTGTAGAAAGTGGAAGTTTGTAAGATGTAGCTATAGAAATAATTATACTTGCAACAACTAAATTTACTGATGCTCGTATAAGGTCAAAAGCAGGAGCTTCTTTTCGTTCTTTTGATGTAAGCTTAGGTTTAGAAAATCGTTTTTCAATGCCCTTAATAACTGATTTTGGAACTATAAATCCCAAAAGATTAGAAGTATTAATAAAAACTCTTACTAACGAACGTGAAACTTGTGTAGAACCAAACCTTTCTTGTCCTTGGTCTTGACGACTCAAATTAATAGAAGTTTCGGTTACATTTTTAGCTTTTTTCGAAGTCCATAAAGTTAGAACCATTATGCCTCCAGCTATTACTAAAAATATTGGATTTACAACAACCTTCTTCGCAAGGTCATCCATCGGAAATTGATCTGCCGCTATTCCTTTGAGTTGCCAAGCATCATTCCATATATCCCAAGAAGAAAAACCAGCGAGAGGTACACCTATAAAGTTTACTAAATCGTTGCCAGCAAATGCCATTGCGAGTGCAAAAGTTCCGGCAAGTACAACAATTTTAAAAATATTTATTTTTGTCAACCATATCAATAATTGAAAAATAACAAGCCATACTCCAAAACTATAAAGCATGAACATAAATGGTTTTTCTAAAGCCCATTGAACCAATGCTAAATCATGTGCAAACGAGTGTTTAAATCCTTTTGCAAAAAGAAAGTATGTAATTATTGACAAGGCTAATCCACCCCAAATTGCTCCAAAATATTTGTAAGTTTTTTTTGTGTTAAACGAAAAAACAAACCTTACTACATATTGAACCAATGCTCCAACCGAAAACGCAAAAACCACAGAAAGTAAAATTCCCCCAATAATAGTTATTGCCTTGCTTGAGTTAATATAGTCTGTTACCTCACCACCATTCGAAGCAATTTTTATAACCGCCATTCCTACGGCTGCACCAAGTAGCTCAAACACAAGCGAAACTGTTGTTGACGTAGGAAAACCAAATGTATTAAAGAGGTCTAATAAAATTATATCGGTTATCATAACCGCCATAAAAATTATTATTATCTCAGAAAAGAAATACTCTCCAGGATTAAAAATCCCCTTCCTCGCAACCTCCATCATTCCGTCCGACGACAAAGCACCAGCCAGAATACCAAAACTTGCTACTATCATTATCAACCAAAAAGGTGCAGAACGTGAACCAATTGCTGATACCAAAAAATTTACTGCATCATTACTCACGCCTACAACCAAATCTGTTATAGCCAATGCAAATAAAATTACCAAAAAAATAATATAGATATTTTCCATTTTGGATATAAATTTATTTAAAATAAAAAAAAAATTTTTGCAAAATAATTAAAAATAAAACAATAAAAAAAAAAAAAATATGCTTTTTTATGTTTTTCAAAAAATAAATATTATTAAATATTAAGTGAAAAAAAAAACAGAAAATATTAAAGTATTTTAAGATATTATATGTAATATTGAACCTGTTTAAGAGGGGAGTATTTTTAACTAATTGATTTATTAATTTTTACAAAAATACGTTAATTCTATTTTGTAGTTATTTCATTAAAAAAACATCTTCTTAGTACAATTACATAAAAATTTATAATCATTCTAAATAATATGCTATGGCTGAAAAAAATAATAATAGCAACAATACGCGTCGAGATTTTATAAAAAAAGGAATACTTGCAGGTGTGGGGACTGTTTTTGCTGGAGGACTATTTTCTGTGGTAAAAACTTATGCTGACGAGCCTGACACAGTGAAGGTTTTAGACCAAGATGGTAAGGTTAAAGAGGTGGATAAATCACACCTTAAAGAAGTTGGTGAAAATGTTAATAAACAACTTCAGAAATCCAACCGAGAAGGAATTCCAAACAAAAAATGGGTAATGGTAATTGATTTAGGTAAATGTAGAGATGCCCGAAAATGTATGGAGTCTTGTCAAAGTGCACACCAACTTTGGACAGAGAAAGATGGTGATGGTAGTAAAGTACAACATCATATCAATGTACATGTAATGAACAGAGGTTCAAAGGCTGGTGGATATTTTTTGCCACGTCCGTGTCAGCATTGCGATAATCCGCCTTGCACCAAAGTTTGCCCTGTAAATGCTACATTTAAAAGAAACGATGGTATAGTATTGATTGACAATGCTAGATGTGTAGGTTGTCGTTTTTGTGTTGCTGCATGTCCTTATTCTGCAAGAACTTTCAATTGGTTTGACCCAAAAGATGCAGATAAATATAAAGACGTTCCATACAATATTGAACTAAATGTACCGCAAAGAAAAGGAACAGTATCAAAATGTGTGTTTAGTGCAGACCAAATTAGAGTTGGAAAACTGCCATATTGTGCAACTGCCTGTCCAAATGGTGTTTACTGGTTTGGAGATGAATACGAAGACGCAGTAACAAATGGTACGACTAAAGAAACTGTAAGATTTAGTAATCTGTTGAAAGAAAATGCTGGATACACACTATTGCCAGAACTTGGAACAAAACCGAGTGTTTGGTATTTACCAGAAAAAGACCGACTATTTCCATTTGAAGACTATCACACGCCATCAGATGACAATGCAAAACACCACTAATAACTTAGAAGTTAACAACTAAGAATTTAGTTTTTACATTTAATTAATTCATTTAAACAATTATTTTCAAAATATTAAAAATAAATCATAAATAATTAAAATAAAATATGTCAAATACAAAAAACAAACCACTAAGTAAAATTGTAAACGACCTTACACGACCATTAAAAAGTCACAAGGGGTTCGTTATTTGGGTTCTTTTTTTGTTGCTTGTAATAGGAGGCGGATTAGTCGCCTATATTTGGCAACTTAGAGTAGGACTGGGAGTTACAGCGTTGAGAGACTATGTCTCGTGGGGGTTATACATTTCAAGTTTTATCTTTTTTGTAGCAACCGCACTTGTTGGTATGCTAATAAGTTCGGTACTTGGTTTGCTTGGTATCAAGTGGATAACACCAATTGCCCGTATCGCAGAAATGATTGCAATAGGATTTGCTATGCTTGCTGGCGTAATAATTATATTGGACATGGGGCGACCCGAGAGATTATTAAACGTGTTTTTGTACGCAAGAATTCAATCTCCTATTTTTTGGGACGTAACCGTAGTAACATCTTATGTACTAATAAGTATATTATTGTTCCTACTACCATTAATTCCAGATATGCCGTTCCTAAGAAAAACAATGAAAGATCAACCAAAATGGAAGCAGTTAATATATAAGTTATTATCTTTTGGATGGGTAGGTTCACCAGAACAATACAAAATAGTAAAACGCTCAATGAGAATACTTGCAATTCTAATTATTCCTGTGGCACTTGCAATTCATACAGTTACATCTTGGCTGTTTGCAATGACTCCACGAATAGGTTGGGATTCAACAATATTTGGACCATATTATGTAACAGGTGCATTTGTTGCAGGTGCAGCGGCGGTAGTTGTTGTAATGTTCTTTATACGAAAAAGTTATAAAATAAAAGAATATATTACTGACAAACATTTTGACCACATGGCAAAACTGCTTGTACTTGTAATGTTGGTATATCTTTATTTTAATATAAATGAATATATTGTTCCTGGTTACAAAATGAAACGAGGCGATGATGCTCACATACTTGCAATGTTTACTGGACATTTTTCACTAATGTTTTGGTTAGTTCAAATTGGGGGATTAATATTACCAATAATATTATTTCTGTTCAAACCATTCCGTAAACCAGTGCCTGCTATGGTGTTGAGTATTGGAATTGTTGTTGCAGCTTTCTTTAAAAGATACCTTATTACTGTACCAACTTTGATGCACTCAAATTATCATGCCGATAACTTACCAGTTGAATATACACAATATTGGCCCTCAATAGCAGAATGGTCTATAACAATGATGGCGGTAGCTATTGCAGTACTTGTAGTTACAATACTTGCAAAACTATTTCCAATTATGCCAATATGGGAAGTGGCACACGAAAACGGTATCAGTTATGAAGAAATGAATAAATTTAACGCCGAAGACTCTGATATAAATTAAGAATCTTTCATTTAAACACTAATAATTAATAATTATAAAATATGAAATATATAATAACATCAGTGATTTTTACGCTTCTTTTATTTTTTAGCCTTGGCGTAAACGCACAGTGGGAAATACCCGACGCAGATAAAAACAAAAAAGCACCGAATGAAACCTCGATTGAGCTTGCTTTGAAAGGGAAAAAAATATATAAACAAGCTTGTATTTCGTGTCATGGTACACCAACACAAGCAGATGGTATTTTACCAACAGCAACTGACCTTGGTAGCGATAAGTATTTTGAAAGACTTGAAGGAGAGGCATATTACCAAATCGCAATAGGTATGGGAGCAATGCCAGGTTTTAAAGATAAATATTCAGAAGAAGAAATTTGGAGTGTTGTACATTATGTAAAAACTTTTAACCCAGAAAGTACTGTTGACCTTTCAGCTTTCAAATCGGTGGAGTTTGATATTAATGTAAAACTCAACAATAATGACAAAAGCATTGTTACAACAATTTCAACAGCAGATACATCTGTTTCTATTGAAGGTATAAAAATGGAGTTTTTTGTTAAACGGTATTTTGGAGACCTACCAATAACAGACGCACCAATGGTTACTGATGCTAATGGAAGTATAAAGGTTGTTTTTCCTAACGATATTCCAGGAGACGAACAAGGAAATCTTGATGTGCTTGTTAGATTTGAAAATCAAGATATGCACGGCAACAAAGAATTTAAAAAAACTATTAACTGGGGAACACACACAGAATATAGAGACATTATGAGCGAACGAGCTATGTGGAGTGTGGGAACAAAAACACCTATTTGGTTACTTGCATTATATCTTGGTATTACTGGTGGTGTATGGTTAGTTATTTTTTACGTACTTTCTCAAATAATGAAAATTAAAAAAGCTGGAAAAAAATAATTTAATAATTCTTAATATTACTAAAGCCTCAATTTGAGGCTTTTTTTTGGTATTATAAATTAGGCTCTTATAAATAATTGAGGTCTTTGTATTGGCACTGGTTCAGTTAAATTCTTATTGTATAATTTTGATATTTAATTAATTA
>JAOZTW010000591.1 GCA_029938985.1 Bacteroidales bacterium
GCAATATAGCCCTATTTTTTATTAACCAACACTGTTATGTAGGGACTACCAAAATAGTTAATGAGGGGATAATATTATTTTTTCAGTGAAACTGCCATTTTTAGTTATTATTTTTGCAAAATATATAGCACTTGGCATGTTTGATATATCTATACATTTTTTTTGAATTTTGTTATTTGTATCTAAAATAACTTTACCACTTATATCTACAATTTTAATATTTATAATATCTTGTCCTTCAATAATAAATTTACCATTAGAAGGATTTGGATAAATATTGAAATCATTATTTTCATTATTTATAATATTTAAAGGTGTTAGAACTATAGGTATAATTTTATTTTCGTCAACAATAACATTATCTGTAATAGTATTATAGCCATCTAATTCAACTGTATATTCTCTTCCTGGACTTTCTGTTTCAACAACATGACTAAAAGTTGCATTTCCCAAAATAGCCTTGTGTGTGTTGTAACCATCGATGCTAATATCTGGCTCTAATTCATCGGCAATAGAAAATGTTACTGAATAAATTTCTCTTGTTTCCATATCGTGTTTATATATTTGAAAACCTGCATCAGCATCTGCAATATAAATATTGTCTTCATCTGTGGTAACATTTAATGCAAAAAGCCCACTTTTTGCATAGTAGCCATGAAGAAATGGATTTGTAGGAACAGATACATCTATAACCTGTACACCTCCATTTATATAACAAGCCGCATAAACATAACCGTTTGAAACATCAAGATTATAAACTTCGTAAGGCATTTCAATACGAGATAATGTACTCGGAGCCTTAGGGTTATAAATATCAATTATTTCTACAGCTCCATCTGCGTCAGCAATATAAGCATAATCACCCTCTACTTTTAGTGTGCGTCCTGTTCTTGATTCATAATCAAACCTACTAATGAGTTCAACTGCTTCGGGATTAGATATATTAAATATATATAAACCTTTTGTGTCCTCTGTATGTGGTTTGTAATCTATTGCATATAAATAATCTCCTTGCACATCTATATCGCTAACATAACACCAGTCCTCTCCAGGTGTTTGATTATCGCCACTTCTGAAAAAATTAGTTACTAATGTTGGATTTACTGGGTTTGAAATATCAATAATGTTAAAACCAGCCCACCAATTAGCAGTATAAACATAATCGTCTTTAATAATAACTTCTCTTGGAAGTTCCAAGTTGTTATATGTTCCGAGAAGTGATATATCTTCTGGAGTTGAAATATCAATTATTGTAAGTGAGTTGTTGTTGTGTGTAAAATTTTCGGGAAGTAATGCCATGGTGGTGCCTGAAATATCTACAAGTTCGGCATCTGGATTTGCATAAAAACTGCTTAGTTCAGTTGGTTTTGTTTTATCTGTAATATCTATAGTTTTTAGCCCGTTACTCGCAACAAAGGCATAATCATTAGATATTGCGATATCGTAAACTGCTCTTGGAGTATTATAAAAAGAAGCTAATTCTAAATTTGCGGGGTCGGTCATATTGTAAATTATTACTTGCGAGTTGGCAACAGAAATCATTTTATTATTATTTATACAAATAGCAGCTGCCCAGTAATAAGTTATGCTTTCCATTGCAGGATTTTCAATATCTTGAATATCAAAAACAAAAATTCCTGGTTCTGCTATTATATTTGAGCAAGCAAGATAAGCATATTGTCCTTCCACAATTATATCCATTGGATAATTATTGACAGCATAGCTGCTTTTTAAAGTAATATTGTCAGGATTGTTTATGTCTAAAATAATTAATCCAGTGTTGTCGGCAACATAAAGATAATTATTGTCGGCATAAATACCTCTTGGCGAGCAAGAATAGCTACTTCTTACAACAGGGCTTCCTGCTGTTGAAATATCTACAATTGTTACTTGTTGTTCGGTGCTTAAATATAAATAATTACCATTGTAATGGAAGTTCCAAACATATCCAGAAATACTGCAAGTTGTTTGATATACAGGTGTATCAGGATTGGTAATATCATAAACTACAATTCCTTCGTTAATAGTGAGAACATATAAATAGTTATCTTTGGCATAAATTCCACCACGAGGTAAAGCTATTGTTGGTTTTCTACACAGTCGCTCAGGTGTTTCAAAATTAGTTAAATCCCATATTTCAAATCCTGAAAAATATGCAGCAAGATAGAGGTGTTTTTTTTCTGCATCGTAATACATGTGGTCCACTATTGAACGTGCCGTTAGTGTTGATATTTCAACTGGTATAATTTCTGCAACATTTAGAATAATTACAGATGAGCCTGATGCAATAAAAACAATATTGTCTATGCCAGAGCTAATAATATTACGACAATTACCTTCTCCCCAACTTCCTCGATGTGAAACATTTAAGGAGTCATAACCTTCTGCACGATTGTTCGTAAATTTCTTGTTTAACACACTATTATAATCTGATTCAAAATATTTGCCTGCTGCTGGTGTTAAATTAGTGTTACTGTTACTCGTTTGTGAATGTGCGAACAACGAAAAAATAATTAATAATAATAATAATATTTGAGTTTTCATTTTTTTAGGTTTTTAGATATGTTTTTACAAGTATAAAGCAAATTAAAAATAATAATTATCCAATTTAAGGCAGTTATTTTAATTTCTAACAATTCAATAAATGCGTGAATATAAGTATATTTAAGTATTTATTGAAGAAGTTAGAAGTTAAAAGAACAAGTTAAATGGTTAATTATTATTTTTAATTTGCCTAAGGAATTGTCAAATAAAAACATGCCTGTTTTTTTTATAATTTAATTAATTATTATTGGCAAATTTACAAATTTATCATTAATTTTCATATTAACAAAATAAACTCCAGGTTTTGTGTTTATATATATTTTTGTATTTTGTTGATAAATATTTGTTTTACTAATAGTTTGACCTGTTATATTAGTAATAGTAACTTCTTTAATTTCTGTATTTTTGGGAACATTAATATTTATAAAATCTGTAGCAGGATTTGGAAAAATTTCAATACCATATTTTTCATATTCATTAATATTAGTAATAATTGAAAGTATGGCTGTTTGGCTAATAACTTCTCCACAATCACTGTTTATTACAACATTATAATTTCCTGCATCTTCTGGTTCAATAGCCAAAATTGTTAATGTAGCTTCATTTTCACCAAATAATTCTTGGTCTTCAAACTTCCATTGATATGTTAAATTTTCCCCAACAGCATCAACATTAAAAACCACATCTTCGCCAAGCAATGCTTCAATATTTATGGGCTGTTGATTTATAACTGGTTCGCTGTAAATGGTAAGCAAAGCCGAGTTACTTGTGCTATGTCCAAATCCGTTGGTGGCGATACAGGCATACAAATTATTGTTTAAACTCTGCTCGGTAATACTGTTAATGTGTTGCTTGTAGTGCCTGAATAGATAGAGTTGTCAGACAGATTGCTCCAGAACTCTCCATTGTCATCACTAATTTTCCATTGATATTGATTAGTTTCTTCGGCGGTAATTGAAAATTGAGCTGTCTCGTTTACACAAAGCACTGCATCAATTGGCTCGGTAATAATGGCTGGCATAAAAATATTTTTTATACCTTTTTGATAAAAAATATTTAAAATAATCCAACCACCTAACTCGGTATTTCTTTTATCAGCCCACACCACATGTATATTATCGTTGGAGTCAAACTGG
>JAOZTW010000592.1 GCA_029938985.1 Bacteroidales bacterium
CTTCTCTTAATTTTAATTGCTTACTATCGTTAAAAATTCTTTGAAAATCTGCACCGAAATTTGGGCTACCTGCCGAACTGCTCGTGCTTCCGATTACATTTGCATATTTAAAATATTTGTCTTTAAATAATTCTTTCATTTTCTTTGTAGGTTGAGCCATCTCAAAAGCCCAATCTTTCATGATTTCTGCATATTTTGGATTTGTTTGTTGTGAGTTATCTACAATTCTACGCATCCAAAGTTGAACAGAATTATTATAAAAATCTTCTTCTTTATTATCTTCATCAATATTCGTATCTTCGTTTAATTCATTTTCATACAAATCATCAACTTCTTTGCTTTCATCTATCCATTTCATTATACGCTCAAAAGCATATTTTTTGCCTTCTTCTTCAAATTTTGAAGCACGACCAAAACGAATAGGTTTTACAAGCGTATGATTTTTATTTAAAAGTTTTTCAAGTGCATTATCAACAGCAAGATTTGTTTCAGAAGTAAGTAAAATTTTCTGTTCTTGATTAATTCTTATCATTTGCCAAATCATCTCAGCAATTACAGTTGTTTTTCCTGTTCCTGGCGGACCTTGTAGCAATGCCAAATCTGCTGAATGTATTGAGGATAAAATCGCTTTTCGTTGTGAATTATTTAAAATTAAAAGTTCGTGTCTTTTTAATTCGTTCCATTCCTCTGAATTTTCTTCTAAAATATTTTCTCTGAATATTTCTTCTGCTTTTGAACTATCAAAAATAAAATCTTTTAATTTGTCATTAACAGGTTTTGTATCTAAGCCCTCTTTGGGGTTAGTTATTTTAATCATTGCTTGATTTAGCCACGATATTTTGGCTTGGTCGCCTCTAAGATTAGGAATTACCAAATTAAAATTCGGTTTATCTTCAATAAATGATAAGAACTTATTGGTTTGTTTCTTTTCGTCTGTCCATTTGTATGGTAAATTGAAAATTAAGTGATTATAATCTGATTTTCTACCTGCAAGATTTCCTATTGTTACAAATCGTTTTTTGTAATCAAATTTATCACCTCTGTCAATATTAAATTCTGCCCCTGCAAGGTATCTTAGTTTATCTATGAATTCTTGTTTCCTGGATTTTTTAGCAATTAATTCTGTTTTTACTTTAAATTTAAAATCATCATCAAGTGGGGATTTCACTATGTGAAATTTATTTAAAGAACTTATCTTGCTGTATTTTGTTTTTAAATCTTCAAAATCTGTAAAATCAAATGCAATTGTTTGTTCTCTTTCACTTATAGGAATATCAAAGTCGTATGAATAAAATTCTCGTTTTATATCGTTCCAAAATTCATTAGAAAATTTAGTTTCAAATAAAATATCATTTCTTGTTGTATGAAATTCAAGATATATATCCGTTTTTATATTGTTTTTGCCAAATAAAGGCAATATTGTTTTGTAGAATTTATGTAAATTTTCAAAATTTCGTTCCGAAATATAGAAAGTGTTTTGATATGGCTCAGGAAGTAAAAGTTGTTTTTTATTTGTATTATTTTCATCAAATGTAATATTGTTTTTTCTTAAAAAAACAGTGTCAAGTTTTATATTTTTATCCCAGTCTATTTTAAAATTGCCAACATATCTGTTTAGTTTGAAATTTTCATAAAACAATTCATCTATAATGTATTTCTTTTCGTTTGGATTTGATATTTTGACTGAAACTGTTCTTTTTTCAGTATTCTGCTTTACAAAATATTTGCCTTTGAGAACTTCTTGAATATGATGAGATAAGGAATATGGTTTAATTGAAACAACAAGTCCAATGTCTTCTCTTCTCTCAAAAATTTCCGAAAAATCTTTTGCTATAACTCTATCAATTCCGTTTTCAATATCGTTTTTTGTTAAAAAAATTGTTCCTTCGGCATTAAACGTCTCAGTAATATCAAAAGGTTCTGAACTTAATTTTTCTTCTAATTGTTTATATTCAGGATTTTCTTTATGTTTTAAATTTGCTTTAAATTCAAACCGTTTAATATTTCCTTTTAACTCAATAGGCTGTTGATAACCTGATATTTTAATTGGTTTTGAGTTTTTTTCAATAATTAGTTTTTGTGCTTCAATCCATTTTCCCCAAATTTCTTGTTGATTTTCAACATTTGATTTTGGGGATATTTCTAATTTGCAGATTTTTTCGTATAAATCTGTTTGCTCCTTATTTGGGAAATTTGATGCGTTAAAATCAATGAATTTTAATTTGCAATTTTCCGAAATGATATATTTATTTGCTTCTGTTTTTTGAAGTTCTTGAATTACATTTTTTGATTTTTGATTTATAATAGTTTTGTAATCAAATGTTTTAGCTTGCCATTTTAATGTTAATTGTATTTGTTTGTTTTCTTTGGGTAATGAAATTGAAATAATATGTTCTTCCTCATTTTTTTTGCTGAAAAAACATTGAAAATCATTATTTTCAATCCATTTTTTTAATTCATCAAAAGTTCCATTTTTTTGTTTATTTAAGTTTTGAATAGCTTTATTTTCAAATCGGATTACGATTTCAAAAGCTTCATCGTTAAATATATCTTCGTTGTTATATGGCATAGTTAATTTTGTATATGATAATCCAATAATTTCATGGTTAAATCTTGATATATTTTACAATACCAATTAAACAGTTCTGTGTTGTTTTGTTCAACAGTAATTAAACATTGTGTTTGACAATAATTTTTTATAATACATTTTTCGCAATTTAGATTATTTATTTTGTCTTGTTTTTGTTTTAATTTAATAAAATTAGTTTCCAATTGTTCAAAATTATCTTTATCTGTTCCAATGTAAGTATTACTATAAGGGCATAAATTTATTTTGCCGTCAGGCAAAATAGAAATAACATTTCCTTTTGTTGCAGGACAAAATCCAGTTTTGTTATCCGCTATTAAGTTATTAAATGGATAAATCCATGTTCCTTCAACTTTTATATTATTTTTAAAAGCCTCTTTGTATAAATTAAATACTTTGTTTATAATTATTTATGATTTTGTTTCAATTCCGTAATAATCAATGTTTAATCTCCAAACTTTAATTTCTAAGTTTACAAGTAATTTTATAAATTCATTAGATACTTTTTTGTAATTTTCATTTTTTAGAGTTGTTGTTATTGAATTTACTCTAATATTTTGTTTTCTCAGCTTTTCAATATTATTAATGACTTTTTCAAATGTGTTTTCTCCTCTAATAATATCATTTTCTTTTTTTAGTCCATCAATTGAGCTATGTATTTGAATATTATTCTCTTTTAATAGATTGATAATTTTTTCATTGAGAATTGTTAAGTTTGAATAAACACTGTATTTTATTTCGTTGTCAATTAGTCTTTTTTGTTTTATGTGATTAATCGTTTTTTTTATTTTATCTATTTGCAAAAAAGGTTCTCCACCTGTAAAATGAATATAAATTTTGTTTTTCGTGATTAAGTTATTTAATGCAAAATCAACAAAATTTAAAACGGAATTTTCAGAATGAAAATTAATTTGATTATTTGTTATGCAATTTTTGCATGACAAATTACATTTTCTATCCAATAATATGTCTATTCTGTATGGTTCATATTTTGGATTTGTCATTTTTTTGTTTTGTTTTTTTTGTTTTTATTGTTTTTTTTGCAGTGAACCATATCGGGTTCGGGCTTTGTGTCGT
>JAOZTW010000593.1 GCA_029938985.1 Bacteroidales bacterium
TGTATTACTATATTGGTCTGTATAAGTCCAAGTAATTGAATAAGTTCCTTGTGTTAATAAAGGAAAAGAAATATCGCTTTGAGTTGCATCAAAACTTTGTCCACAATTGTCTGTTGCAGTAGGGGCAGTTAATTCTGTAACGGAACATTGCACAATAATATCATCTAAATTTTCTATTTCTAATTCCATAGTGTTTTCCATACCGCTATCAGTTATATTCCAGTTAAAATTATCTACTAAAATAGCTCTTGCATCTATTACTGCACAGGAGTATTTACAGTAATATGCACTAAAAATTACATCTGCTTGTAGTTCTAATTGAGACCAACCAGTGAGTATAGCATCATAGTTTTCTATAGATAATGTAGCTCCGTCGAACATATATTCCATATTTTGAACATTGCTAACATCCCAATTCTCAAGGTTTTGGTCAAAAGCAGTTGCAAATGAAAACATATATTCCATATTTTGAACATTTCCAACATTCCAACTTCCAATATCTTGATTAAAAGAAGAATTGTAAAACATACTGTGCATATCTGTAACATTATCTACGTCCCAGCTACTAATATCTTGATTAAAAGAAGAACTGTTAAACATACCGTACATATTTGTAACATTATCTACGTTCCAGATACCAATATCTTGATTAAAAGAAGAATTGTAAAACATATTATACATAAATATAATATTATCTACGTTCCAGCTACTTATGTCCTGATTAAAAGGTGTGCTAATAAACATAGCTGCCATATTTGTGACATTACTTACGTTCCAAGAGCTTATGTCTTGATTGAAAGGTGTTTCGCCAAACATAAATTCCATAGTATAAACATTTCCCACGTTCCAATCACTGATGTCTTGATTAAATTGTGAACTATGAAACATACCACTCATATCATGAACATTATCTACAGGCCAACTATTAATATTTTGATTGAAATCCGAGTAGGCAAACATATTACTCATACTCATAACATTATCCACTTGCCAAATATTAATATCTTGATTGAATTCTGAATCGTTAAACATACTTTGCATATATATAACATTTATGACATTCCAACTGCTCATATCTTGATTAAAAGGTGTGCCTAAAAACATAGACATCATATTGAAAACATTGACTACATGCCAGCTGCTTATATCTTGATTGAATTGTGAATTAATAAACATATTACCCATATCTGTAACATTATCCACTTGCCAAGAGCTTATATCTTGGTTAAAGTTAGACGAATTAGCAAATAAAGCAGACATGTTGGTTACCAAACTAACATCCCAAGTGTTTAGATTCGTAATTGAAACTTGTTCTATGTTCTGAAAAGCATAACTCAAATCAGTTACAGTTGTTGGCAGTATAGCTGGAACAGTTGATAAGTTATTTGTACCAGCGAAAGCTCCGCTTAGTGATGTTAAACCTATATCTCCAAAATTAACTACTTCGGTAAGATATTCTGCACCCATCCAACAGTTATGGCTGTTCCAACCTTCTCCGAACTGTGTTAAACTACCACTTATAGTTACGGTGTAAGTGCTGGCAGTGGCAAAAGTATGCGGGTAATTTCCTTCTGATGTAAAATCTTCGGTTGATGTGCCATCGCCCCAATCTACGGTGCAAGCTACGGTGCCGTAAAGAGGTAATTGAATTTCGGTAGCATCGGCAGGAATGATAAAAACGAGTTCCATAGGTGATGGTTCTTGAACACTAACTGTTTTACTTCCTGTAATGTTTAATGTAGGGTCTCCTGGCATGTCTCCATATTCTACAAAATATCCTTCAATATTAAGCGAATGAGGATAATCATTCCAATCACCACTACTCTTAAAATGTGCCCAATCTTCACCAACACCTGAACTTTGATTATTGGGTTCAACCCCTCCAACCCAGTTGTTATAGTTTCCTCCAACGGGACTTCCATTTTCATCTCCCGACCAAAACTGAGTTCCAGCTTCTGGTCCAGTAACCCACTTCCATACTCCTTCTCCATCCGAGTCGCTTGCTCCGATCCAGCCATTTTTATTTATTGAATTAAATGCTAAATTGTTTTCTTCTATGCTCATAATTGTAACTAAGTAACCTTGCAACCCAAAATAGTTTTTGCTTGCTGCTGCATTTTTTGCAGAAGTCCAATCAATATTACTCGCTTCAACAAACTCATAAAAATGGTTTTGACTACCTAAAGGAATTGCATTACCAAGTGTAATGTTCACTGTACGATTTCCACGTGTTGGCGAACCTGCAGTATTATTGTATTGTATAGAACGAAGGATTTCCTGATATTGTGATACAGAAGCATTACCCAATAATTTAAGAACTCCAGTTGAAGCATTCCATATTCCTGATACTCCGTGTAATGTTGTAGGATAAATGAGTATATCCTGTCCGTTTAAATAATCATCACCAAAATTTACTATTGCATTATCTAAATTTCCCCCACCATTGTCGGTGATAGTTAAATCAGGGTCTATAACTATTGCCGTACTTGTCCAAATACTTGTTCCGACCAAAACGTTTAAATCTGGAGCATTCTGTCCGTGTGCATTTCTTGCAATAAAAAACATTGAAAGAAGTAATAATAGACTAAACTTTGAATAAATTTTCATAATTTTTATAAATTAAATAATTTGTTCCTACTCACTTAAAGGCTTTTCGGAGAACTCCTTGTTTTGCGTTCACACGTTTCCAAGTGGCGAAAAGCCACGTTGGAAAGTGTCTATTAATAATATTTTACAAAAATAAATCATAAAAAAACATATGTCAAGTTTAGGGGGTGGACATTTGGTAGACATTTTGAAATAAATTAAAAAAAGCCAAACATTTCTGTTTGGCTTTAATAATTAATTATGAAAAAGTTTTTTATTGTTTAATAATTTTTATTGTTTTAACAGTTTCGCTGTTTTGGAATTTGATAAAATAAATTCCGTTTGCATTTTCTGTTAAATCAATTTGCGATGTAGAGACGTTACATGTAACGTCTTTACCAGATATGTCTGTAATTGTAACATCAAAATTACCTTCTGTTTCAATATTAAAAATTCCTGTTGTTGGGTTTGGATAAATAGAAATTCCTATTTCAGATAAATCGGAAATTCCTACAAAGTTGTTTACAACAACATCAAAACTACAAACTTCTGTATTTCCTGCTACGTCTGTAACAGTCCAAACAATAGTGTGAGTTTCGCCTTGTGCGAGTGCTGCTCCTGCGAGAGTTTCAGTGTCGTTAAAATCATTTATTACACTTACAACTTCGCAGTTATCGTCTGTTGATATTGGGTCAAATTGTGTTCCTCCAACTATGTAAGTTTCTGTTTCGCCAGCTGTTACTTCTTGGTCTTCTATGCAAGTAATTGTTGGGACTTCTGTATCTTCAATAATAAGAGTTTGGTATTGTGTTGTTGTATTACTATATTGGTCTGTATAAGTCCAAGTAATTGAATAAGTTCCTTGTGTTGATAAAGGAATTGTAATATCGCTTTGAACTGCTTCATAACTCACTCCGCAAGCATCTATTGCATTAGGGGCAGTAAGTTCTGTAACAGAGCATTGAGCAAGAATATCATCAAGGTTTGCAATTTCGGCTTGCATAGTGTTTGCCATGCCGTCATCATCTATATACCAGTCTGCTCCATCATCGTCTCTTAAAATATTTCGTGCAT
>JAOZTW010000594.1 GCA_029938985.1 Bacteroidales bacterium
TTTTTGAAAATATTTTAAACGTTCTGGTTTCCCAATGCCTTGTCTTGGCTGTTTGGAAATATCTCTAACTAAATCAAAACATTTGAGATACGATCTTTTGTCATTTTTTCTAAAAAAAGATAAATCCTTTTCTGCCTGTTTTAATACCAATATTTTATAAATCATAAAATACTTCGTTAATCGTTTTACCTATTTCTTTATTGTTGTTACGATGTTTATGACCTTCAAGCAAAGCATTTAAAGATGTTTTATCTTTCAACAAATTTAAAGTTTCAATTATACTTTGCCAGTTTTTGTAGTCCATTAAAATAACAGATCCCATTTCACCTACAATTAATGTTTCTTCTTGATTAATTAAGGTATCATTTACAAGCTGTTTAAAGTTTGTTTTAGCATTATTTAAAGTAAGTGTTTGCATTGGTTACATTTATATGTTAATATTTTATTTTAATTTTACAAAGATATAAAAATTAATTTAGAATTGCACTGATTAAAAATTATATTATCCCTTCTTTTTCAAAAAGTTGTTTTACGTCTTTATAAAAAAGCTCGTATTTAAAATCCTTTTGTTTGCTCAGGTATTTTTTGATGCCAGATAAATACAGTTCTGCAATTATTTTTTTTGCCTCCTGTTTTGTGGCTGTTCTAAATTTATTGTAATCAGGAACATTCATGTACATGTCAAAGTTGCCTGCTTTCCATCGCCAGAACTTTTTGTCGGGGCGGAAAGAGGAGGTTGTTGGATCCATTGCCATGAAGGTTAAGCAAATTTGTTTGTGTTTTGATGTATAACTGTCTAACAAAATATCTTTGTTTAGTATTTTATTAATAGCCCTGTCTTGTTCTATAAGTGATAAATCTACGTTTTCGTCAGACATGCTTGACAAAACAAATTTACTTTTGGGAGAATTTATTGTTCGCATTATTAATTGTCGTTTTTATTACCTGCTGGTCTTATTAATTGTTTTGTTCTTACAAGACATTCTGGTAGAAGTGGGTAATTATAAATTTTTAATTTCTCTTCGGTTAAGCAGTCTGTTTCGCTACCTACAAACTGTTTTACATATCGTAAATCTTCTCTGTCCAAAAAACATTTACCATCGTAGTAATAAACCTGCCCCGAATATCTTTTATATTCGCCAACACAAGTTTTGCCGTACTTCCAAACCTCTCTTTTATTTAGCCAAATACTATCGTTTGCAATTGCTATGCCTCTGTGCAGTACAGGATACCAACCCGAATGTATGGCAAGTAAAGCATACTGTTCACAATTTTCTTTTTTGTGTTTTCGCTTTATTACTCTGCCAATTGCACTGTCTCGTTTTGCTTGACGGGTCTGGTGATAGTTTTGTTTTGCCGTTTGGCAATGTTACAATATAATATACCAAACTCGCAATTACAATTGCAAAGATAAGAAAAAATAAACGATAGTTAGGTTTTTTATCTGGATTTATTTCTGGAAAAACTTCTGTTGAATACTCTGGCGTTGTTTTGTGGTACATGCTTTTTTGTTTTTTATTAATAAAAAAAGCGTGAGGCTGTAACTTATTTTAACTAGAGTCACTGGTTACGCCTTAACGCAAATAAGTACAGCCCACGCTAAAGCATGAGCTATAAATTCTTAGTTTTTTTGTGTTAATGAAAGTTACCAGTTTTCGAGCAGAAGAAAAACTAAGATTTAGCTTTTTTTTATGTTAGTTTTTAAAATTATAATTTCATAATATTATTTTTCGTAATGTCCTTTGAATGAAGAAATATCAATTTCTTTTTTATTTTCATAAATTGTATAAATACATCTATCTTTGTGATTGACACGTCTGCTATAAACTTCTTTTTGAAAATATTTTAAACGTTCTGGTTTCCCAATGCCTTGTCTTGGCTGTTTGGAAATATCTCTAACTAAATCAAAACATTTGAGATACGATCTTTTGTCATTTTTTCTAAAAAAAGATAAATCCTTTTCTGCCTGTTTTAATACCAATATTTTATAAATCATAAAATACTTCGTTAATCGTTTTACCTATTTCTTTATTGTTGTTACGATGTTTATGACCTTCAAGCAAAGCATTTAAAGATGTTTTATCTTTCAACAAATTTAAAGTTTCAATTATACTTTGCCAGTTTTTGTAGTCCATTAAAATAACAGATCCCATTTCACCTACAATTAATGTTTCTTCTTGATTAATTAAGGTATCATTTACAAGCTGTTTAAAGTTTGTTTTAGCATTATTTAAAGTAAGTGTTTGCATTGGTTACATTTATATGTTAATATTTTATTTTAATTTTACAAAGATATAAAAATTAATTTAGAATTGCACTGATTAAAAATTATATTATCCCTTCTTTTTCAAAATATCGTCATCAATTATTAAACTGTAAAATTATTAAAAATTAATCACAAATTGTATATTATTTGATTTATTTTTCTATATTTGCAAAATATAATAATAACAAAACCGTAATCTTATTTTTTTGTAATCGAAAACTGGTAATTTTCTACAAGACTAAAAATAAGAATATAGTTCATGCTATAGGCGTGTGCTGTATTTATTTGTCTTGTGGGTGTACCAGTACCTCGGTTACAGATAAATTACAGTTTCACGCTTTTTTTAATAACTTAAAACCATGAACTATAAAGATGAACATGAGTATCATAGTGAGACGGTAGAGAACGTAGAGACAACTTCCTTAGTTGATTTCATAAATAATCCTAAATTTGTCAAATATATTATTATCTTTGCTATTGTAGCTGGATTAATTTATCTAATAAGCAAATTACCACAAAAAGAACCTGAACTATTGCCTGCTCGCAAATTAAAACGAGATCGTGCTATAACCCGAGTAATAAAAAGAAAACATAAGAAAGAGAATTGCGAGCAGTATATATTAAATACAACTCATACAGGTTGGTATCCTCTATTACATAGAACAATTGTAATAGCAATTGATAGTATATGGCTCAAAAAAGGAGAAGTTTGGAAATATGGAATTACTTGTAACAGCGAATTAGAGCGTTACCCAAACAGTATTTATTATTATGATGGGAAAAATAAATTAACAAACATTGATTTAACTTATATTGTTCAATTTTATGGAACTGAAAAAGATTGTAAAATAGAAGAAAAAATAAAAATATATAATTATCCCTTATTACCAGAATGTGTTCAACGTAAACGAAAGATAATTAGACCACCTGGTCATAAAAACGACAACTAATTAATAAAAATATATTATGGTCAATACACAATTTAAACTTGGTATTTCTGCTATGATTGACATGAATGTTTCTGAAAAAAATATAGATTTTACTTATGAAATGAGTAAATATATTAGCGAAAATATTGATATTTCTATTTATGGAACAAAATTTCAACAAATATGTTTGATATTTATGGCAATGAAACCGACTACTCCACCATTTCGTCCTGATAAAAAAATCTATCGTTGGAAACATAAAATTTTTGATATGTACATGAACGTTCCTGATTACGAAAAATTTCGTTCGGCTACAAAATCAGAAGCTCTCAAAATAGTTGCAGAGTTATATCTAACAGGTATTAAAAAATATCTGTCCAAACAAAAAGATTTTAAACACGAACTTTTTTATAAAGATGTAAAAAAATTGTTTGAAAAGGAGGATATAATAACAACTTA
>JAOZTW010000595.1 GCA_029938985.1 Bacteroidales bacterium
TCGCTGACTCTCACCACCACTTAGCGTGTTTGATGCTTGACCCAGTTTTATATATCCCAAACCAACACTTGACAGTACTTTTAATTTTTTGGTGATTTTTTTTTCTAAAATATTTTTATTTCCAAAAAAAGTTATTGCGTCATCTACGGTGAGTTCAAGCAGTTGGTAAATATTTTTATTATTATAATTTACTTCTAAAACATCGTCTTTAAAACGTTTTCCATTACAACTTTCGCAAGTCAGCACTACATCTGCCATAAATTGCATTTCAATAGTAATTGTTCCATCGCCTTGACACTCTTCGCATCTGCCACTATCTACATTAAAAGAAAAATGTGCAGGTTTGAAACCATTAATTTTTGATAATTGTTGTTCGGCATACAGTTTTCGTATATCATCGTAGGCTTTTATATATGTTACAGGATTGGAACGTGAGGAACGTCCAATTGGATTTTGATCAACAAATTCAATGTTTTTAATCTTATCAAAATCCCCATTTATAGATTCAAATTTTCCTATTCTATCCGAATAAATATCAAATTTACGTTGTAGTGCAGGGTGCAAAATATCTCTAATAAGTGATGATTTTCCCGAACCACTAACGCCAGTTACAACAGTCATTATTTTTAGCGGAAAAATAACATCAATATCTTTCAAATTATTTTGCGATGCTCCTATTATTTCTATTTGTCCGTTTCGTTTATGTTTTTTTCGTCTTATTCTAGGAATTTCAATTCGCTCTTGTCCAGTCAAATATTTTGCAGTAAGACTATTTTCCGCTTTCAATAATTGGTCTTTATTACCCATAAAAACAATTTCGCCTCCCTCACTTCCTGCAAGCGGTCCCATGTCAATAATTTCGTCGGCAGCTCTAATTACGTCTTCGTCGTGTTCCACTATAACAACCGAATTTCCAATTTCTTGCAAGTTCCGCATAACTTTTATTAATCTGTTTGCATCTCGAGAATGTAAACCAATTGTTGGCTCGTCCAAAATATACAACGCCCCTACCAAACTGCTACCTATTGAGGTAGCCAAGTTTATCCTCTGCGACTCACCACCCGACAAGGACGATGAAAGCCTATTAATGGACAGATATTGAAGTCCTACATTGCACAAAAAATCAAGTCGGTTATTTATTTCTATTAATATTCGTTTGGTTACTTCTTTTTCATAGCTTGTTAATTTAATGTTTTTAAAGTAGTTAGTTAAATCGCCTATTTGCATTAAAGCAAGTTCTTGAATTGAAGTTCCTGCAATTTTAATATATGATGCTTCTTTTTTTAATCTTGTGCCTCTACATTCAGGACAATCAGTTCTGCCTCGGTATCTTGCCAACATTACCCTAAACTGTATTTTATGTGTTTCTTTTTTTAATATTTCAAAAAATTTATTTATACCAACAAAATATTTATTGCCCTCCCAAAGAAGTTCTTTTTGTTTTTCACTTAATTTATTATATGGTTTATGAATAGGAAAATCAAATTGTTCGGCAACTTGAATAAACTTATTTTTATATAGTTGCATTCTTTCACCTTGCCAGCTCGCCACAGCATCTTGATAAATAGATAATTTTTTGTTTGGCACAACAAGATCCTCGCTGACACCAATTATTTTGCCCAATCCCTCACATCTTTTGCACGCTCCAATAGGATTGTTAAAATTAAAAGTATGAATTGTTGGTTCTTCAAATACAATTCCATCAATTTCAAAATTATTAGAAAACTGTTCGTAAATTTCTTTTTCTTTTGTGAAAATTTTTATTACACACCTTCCTTTTCCCTCAAAAAAAGCTGATGCTACCGAATCACTAATTCTACTAATATTATCTTCTTCGTCCGAAATACTTATTCGGTCTATTACTATATAGGTGTCGGATTTAGATTTTGATAATTTTTCTTTTTTTGATAAAATATCATTAATTCTAAGAATGGTGCTTGTTTTTTTTGTTTTTTGTTCTATTCTGGTGTAGCCTTGTTGCTGTATAATAGCAAGTTGCTGAATAATAGTACGTTCTTTAGGAAAATTTAATGGAGCAAGTATCATTGCTTTTGTCCCTTTTGGGTATTTAAGAGCAAAATTAACTACATCAGTAACAGTATGTTTATGCACTTCATTACCCGAAATAGGTGAAATTGTTTTTCCTATTCTGGCGTAAAAAAGTTTTAGATAGTCATATATTTCGGTGGAAGTTCCTACTGTTGAACGAGAATTTTTGGTATTTACCTTCTGTTCAATAGCAATAGCTGGTGGAATACCTTTTATATAATCCACTTCTGGTTTTTTTATTCTACCCAAAAATTGCCTTGCATAAGACGACAAACTTTCGATATATCTCCTTTGTCCTTCGGCGTATAGTGTGTTAAAAGCAAGCGAAGATTTTCCCGAACCAGACAGACCTGTAATAACAATAAATTTGTCTCTTGGTATGTTTAAGCTAATTTTTTTAAGGTTGTGAATTTTAGCATTTTTAATCTCTATACAGTTTTTATTTGTTATGTTTGTTTTACTTTTTGGCATAATAATTGAATATTTTTTTAATAGAATTTGAAAAACAAAATTAATTTTTTTTATTAAATTAAATGATTTTAATTGTTTTTTATGAAAAAAAAGCTGTTTTTTGTTGAAAAAAAAATGTATTTTTACACAATAAATAAAAAAAACACTAAAAAAACGCAAACTTTCATCACGCAAAAACACAGTTTCATGTAGCAAAATCATAATTTCGCCACAAAACTATTAACATTTTTTTAATATAATAAACATTTTTTGTTTATTTGCGTACACAAAAACAAACGAATTATTAATCAAATTTGTTTTACACTTAATAAAAAAATGATTTTACAAAAAAAGAAATTTACCATACCCCAATTAAATTAAAACTAATATTAACTAATACTAAAAAAAGGAGGACTGACTATAGAAAAAACGATACTCTAATAAACCTAAACAAATAATAATTTTTAAATTGAGAAAAAAACATTATGAAAACTAAAAAAAGAAAAGACCAAGAATTAGTTCAGAGTTTCGTTGCAGGAGATCAGGCAAGTATGGAGGTACTGGTAAAACGACATAAAGACAGAGTATATACTTATATACTTTTGATAGTAAAAAATCAAATGCTTGCAGAAGACATTTTTCAGGAAACATTTATTAAAGTGATTCGTTCGCTGAAAAGAGGAAAATATAGTGATAGAGGTATATTCGTTTCGTGGGTAATTAGAATTGCACATAATTTAATTATCGACCATTACCGAAAAGCAAAACATTTGCAAACGGTGTCGAACGAAGAAAGTGAAATGGATATTTTTAATTCGCAAAAATTTTCGGATAAAAATATAGAAGACATCATTGTTAAAGAACAAATTGAAAACGACGTAAGATCATTAATAGAACAATTACCAGCCGACCAAAAAGAAGTAGTATTACTTCGTCATTATGGTGATTTAAGTTTTAAAGAAATATCTGACCTTACAAACGTAAGCATTAACACCGCTTTGGGGAGAATGAGATACGCATTAATTAACTTACGAAAACTAATTGAAGAAAAAAATCTTAGCTTAGCACTGTTTTAAAAAGGTTTAGTTCTCAATTTAGATTAGGCATATTAAAATAAATAATTAACCAATTTAAGCGATGTTATTTTTATTTT
>JAOZTW010000596.1 GCA_029938985.1 Bacteroidales bacterium
TGTTTTTCTCGGTGCTTCGCACCTCGAAAAAAACGCCACAAAACCACCGCCACCAGCACATATCCGTTACGGGTAATTTTAATAATACGAATAATACAGATTAGATAAACCAAAAAAATATGAAGATTTTTCAAAATTCGGTACTGAATAAATATTTAAAAACCCAAGATGAAAAGAAGATTGATGAAATGTATTCTCAATTTACTTCGTATTTTCATAATGCAGAAAGACAAGTAAATATTAGAAACTCAAAAGAGGAACAATTTCAGGAGGGATTTTTAAGAGAATTGTTTGTGAAAATTTTGGGATATACCTTAAACCCAGAACCGAATTTTAATTTAACAACCGAATTAAAAAACGAAAAAGGAGCAAAAAAGACAGACGGAGCAATCCTGAAAAATGGTAAAGCATTAGCCGTAATAGAATTAAAAGGAACTGATACCAAAGATTTAGACAAAGTAAACGAACAGGCTTTCAATTATAAGAATAATCATACAGATTGTATTTATGTAATTACGTCAAATTTTGAGAAACTTCGTTTTTTTATTCATAATGCAGTTACACATATTGAGTTTAACCTGTTTACACTTACAAAAGACGAATTTAAAATACTTTGGCTTTGTCTGAATGCAGAAAATTTATTGGGTGGTGTACCTGCCAAAATAAAAGGAGACAGTATAATAGTTGAAGAAAACGTAACAAAACAACTTTATAAAGACTATTCAACTTTTAAAACCGAACTTTGGCAAAATATCTGTAAAAACCGACCCGATTTAGATAAACTTTTACTATTTAAGAAAACACAAAAATTATTGGATAGATTTCTGTTTGTGTTTTTTGCCGAAGACAGTGGATTACTTCCGCCAAATTCAATTACACGAATGGTTGAACGCTATCACAGACTTATTGAAGATGATGCAGAAAAACCACTTTATGAAATATTTAAACAATATTTCGACTACATCAATAAAGGACGAAAAGGAAAAACGGCACAAGATGATATTTTTGCATATAACGGAGGATTATTTGTACCCGATGAAATACTGGACAGCTTAATAATTGATGATAAAATACTAAAACCTCATGTATTGAAAATGACCGCTTACGATTTTCAGAGCGATGTTGATGTTAATATATTAGGACATATTTTTGAAAACTCGCTAAACGAGATTGAAAATGTAACAGCACAACTCGAAAGGCAAGAAGTTGATAAAAGCAAAACCAAACGCAAAAAAGACGGAGTTTTCTACACGCCAAAATACATTACAAAATACATTGTAGAAAATACAGTAGGCAAACTTTGTGAAGAGAAAAAAACGGAATTACAAATAATTGACGAAGAATACGCCAAAGGACGAAAAAACAGAAAAAAGAAAACCTTACAAACATTATACGACAATTTGCAAGCATATCGAAATTGGCTTTTAGAACTAACTATTTGCGACCCTGCCTGTGGTAGCGGTGCATTTCTTAATCAGGCATTAGAATTTTTAATAAACGAACACGCTTACATTGATGAACTGCAAGCCAATCTATTAGAAGCAAGCATGATTTTGCAAGATGTAAGCAACCATGTTTTGGAAAAAAATATTTTCGGTGTAGATATAAACGACGAAAGTGTAGAAATTGCAAAACTTTCTCTTTGGCTCAGAACTGCACAACGTGGAAGGAAACTAACATCTTTAAATAACAACATAAAATGCGGAAATTCTCTAATTGACGACCCCGAAATTGCAGGCGAAAAAGCATTTAAATGGCAAAACGAATTTCCGCAAATATTTGAAAAAGGCGGTTTTGATGTAATCATAGGTAATCCGCCGTATGTCAGAGTTCAAAATTTAGATTATAAGACTATTGATTTTTACAAAAATAATTTCACTGTTTCATTTCAGCGTATTGACTTGTATTTACTATTCTTCGAAAAGGCGTATAGTCTTTTAAATAAAACAGGCGTTTTATCATTTATTAACCCAACAATGTTTGTCAATTCTGACTATGGAATTGGATTAAGAAAATTTTTGAAAAATAAAGGTTTGACAGAAATCGTAGATTTTGGTGATTTGGCAATCTTTGAAGATGCAATAACCTATACTGGTATATTTACACTTTCCAAACAGAAAAAAAATAACTACAAATATATAAAAATTCATGACATTTCAACAGTAATAAATATCCTGAATAGCAGTGTGCGAAACATACTGAATATTAATGATTTGTCTGATAGTGGTTGGTCTTTTTCAGCACAAAATGAATTAATATTAATAGATAAATTAAATACAAATAGTCGTATTTCTGATATTGCAATAATTAACTCTGGCTGTTTTACTGGTTTTGATGGAGCCTTTTTCGTAACAGATGATGAAATTAAAATTAACAATTTAGAAATAGATTTAATTTATCCAGTAATTATGGGTAAAGAACCTAAGCGATATCATTTACATAATCCAATAAAAAAATCAATCTATCCATATAAAAATGTAAATGGAAAGACCGAATTAATTCATGAAAGCGAACTTCAACAAGATTACCCAAATATTTATTCTTTTTTATTAAAAAATAAATTGAAGTTACTTTCAAGAAAAGATAGTAGAAAAACCTTTGGAGAAATGGGTAGACCATGGTATAGCTATACACGTAAAGGCTTAATTAATGTTTTTGAAAAAAACAAAATACTCGTAGGCTATATTGTTAATTCAAATACTTATTGTTTGGATATGAATAAATATATGTTTAGCGTTGGTAGGGTGTTTAGTATTGTACCATTAAGCAATGATAATACAAAAGGGCTATTAGCTCTACTTAATTCAAAGGTTTCATACTTTTTAATGAAGTTGAAGTGTCCTATAAAAAAAGGTGGTTATTTTAAAATTTCTTCAAAATATTTAGCTGATTTTCGAATACCCAAAAAAAACAAATTAAAACTACTTGATAAATTTGCTGATAAACAAATAAATCATAATTCAGCATATAATATTTTACTTCTAAACTTTGTTCACTTGCTGGAACAAAAATTTAATATAATTTGTAAAACAAAACTTGAAAATTGGAACAAATTAGAATTTGTCGAATTTTTAAAGGAATTAGAAAAAGCCAGAAAAAAATCTGCAAAAGAAAATAAACAAGAATATAAAAAGCTAAAGTTATCAGAAGAAGCAGAATGGTTGCAGTATTTTAACAAGCAAAAACAAAAAGCACAGGATTATAAAAGCCAAATAAACCAAACAGATAAAGAAATTGACAAAATGGTTTATGAGCTTTACGAACTAACAGACGAAGAAATTAAGATTGTGGAAAACTCTGTAAAATAACAAACTAATATAATTAATTCAGGCTTTACATAAAATAAAAACGTAGTGCGTATTTGATAAATTAATAAGCAGGACAGATAATTCTTTTGGATTGATACAGAAATGATAAGTCTCTGCATACGGATTGATGAATACGCACAACATTGTGCTTGATGTCATTTTGTTTTTGGTATTTTTTTTTAGGTGCTTCGCACCAAAAAAACACCAAAAACAAAACGCCACAAGGCACATATCCGATAAGTGTAATTGTGTCGCTAGCACTCCCCAATTACACTTATCGGGTTCGGTATAACTAAAAAAAAAAACAATAAAGAGAAGAATAATAAAAAATGATTATCTT
>JAOZTW010000597.1 GCA_029938985.1 Bacteroidales bacterium
AAAATTCAGTATTGAATATTGAAAGTTAATTTTATATAAGCATGCAACAGCCCTGGCTAACGAACAGGGCAATTGAAAAAAATCTGAAAAACCTAATTCACCTTAATGTGTCTAAATAAAAACTCTCATAGTTTATTTTTTAACTAAACCATTTTAAAAACTATATCATGAAAAAAATGATTATTATTATACTATTTGTGTTCTGCATATCAAATATTTATGCACAAGACACATTAAATTTCAACTATGTAAATAATCAAACATATCATTATTTTGAAACTCAACAGTGGACTAAATTAATTATACTGGGTAATGCTGCCCTTGAAAATGATGTTGATTTTTATTATTTGCAAACAAGATTGGGAATTGCATATTATGAAAAAAAGAAATATAGAAAAGCAATAAAGTATTTTGAAACAGCACTAAAGCAAAAAGCTAACGATGCCGTTATTTCTGAATATCTCTATTTTAGTTATTTGTTTTCGGGAAGAGAACTTGATGCAAGTGTTTTGTCTAAAAATTTTAGCAACGAACTGAAAACCAAAATAGGAATTAAGCAACCGTTTTTTAAAAGTATTTCAATATCTGGATTGTACTTACCAAATAATGAAGAAAGTTCTCTGATAAACAGAGATATAGATGGTGATGATAACATATATGGTAGTCAACAAATAGATGAAAATCGTACTGCTTATAGTGTAGGAATAGAAAACAGAATAGGAAATAAAATGTTGGTAAATTACAGTTTCTCTCAATCTTTTTCAGCTGAAAAACAACAAATGAAATACAGAGACACAGCCTATAATTTTAACTTAAATAATGTGCAAAATAAGTCTTACATAAAAATAACTTACCGTGCCGCCAAAGGATTAAAGCTTTCGTTTGCTTTAAATATTTTAAATATACAAAGTAGTGCTAATTATCTAACAACCAATAGTTCTACAAGTGATCTGTATTTGCACAACACTTATGATAGTATTTTTGTCCCCAACGGTCAACGTTATGCAATTCTTGATGTTTACGATACTATTCCTGATTACATTGATAATTATACAGCTCAAACAAATAGCGATAATTCAAATTGGACAGATTTTGCTTTAGCATTTTCGTTGTGGAAAGATTTTTCGTCTTTAAAACTTGGTTTAAATTTTTCGTATTATAAAATAAATAATAGTAGGTCATATCAACCATCTGTAACTTTGGTTTATTACCCACTTTATAATTTGAATTTATATCTTCTTACAAATATAAATAATCAAATATACAGAAGTACTGACTTAACAGGAAGTCAAAATTATGACTATTATTTTATATTTAATCAAACTGTTGGTGTGAAATTAACAAAAAATATATGGACAGAACTATCATACAAACAGGGAAATATGCAAAATTATGCAGACAATGATGTTAGTTCTATTTATAACATTACCGAAGCTATAAAAATTCAAACTGGCGGAAAACTTATATTTTTATTATTTAAAAATAAGTTAAAACTTACATTAAATTACTCTCTAATTCAACGAGAAAATATTTATTATACAACACTTTTAAACGGTAGCTACACAAAAGAATATAATGGAGTGTCGCATGAACGATATACTTATAAAGACAATAATTCTATTTTTTGGCTTGAAGCTAAAGATATTGTTCTTAAAAAAGAAATTGATAATGAAGAGCTTAATTATACAACAACAACATATTATAATCATTTAATAACTGGGGGTTTAACTTGGTATTTTTAAGTAAAAGTGTAACTCCAAACTATAGTTTGGTAAAATGTAGAATAGTCGCAGTTTTATTATACTAACAACTTGATATGTAGCATATTCGCTGTTTTTCCAAAATTGAGCTTTGAGTTACATTTTTTCATGAACAAACTCTGTTTTTTAAATATACAATTAACAAATTTATGCTTATTTTACAATTAATATTGCTAAGAGTAAAACAATTATTTCGTACTTTAAAAGAAGGAGGAATTGTTAGATTACTATTTTTGGCTGCTATTATTATTTTTTCAATGGTATATTTTTTTAATATATTGAAAAACGAACAATCATCTTATTTTGTTTTATCAGGAATAATTATTGCTTTTTTTGCTATACATAACTTACGTAAGGACAAGAAGTTTATAACAAAAATAACAAATAAACATACTTTTGTATATTTTGCAGAATATATTATTATGGCAAGTCCATTTCTTATATTTTTTATTATTTTAAACAAAAATTTTTTATTACTAATATTTTTTCCCGCATTGTTTGTTGTTTGTTTAACCAATTTTTCTGTACCACAATATAGTTTAAATAATTTTGTTATTAGAATTATTCCATCTCGTTTTTTTGAATGGAAAAGCGGAATTAGAAAGAATTTTATTTTTATTGTAGCTTTTTTAATTATTAGTTTTGGTCTTTGTTTTTTTGTAGCAACTGTTCCAATATTTCTTTTGTTGTTCACTTTTATTGTTTCGTCTTTCTTTCAAGAGTCCGAATCCCGAGATATTATTGAAATAAATAATTATAGTTCAAAAAAATTTATATTTAAAAAATTAAAAGACAACTTATTATTATTCAGCTTGATATCTGGTTTTTTTATTATCCTTTTTTTAATTTTTAATTCAAAATATTGGTATATTATTGCAGCAGAGTTTGCTGTTTCTATAAGTATTATTTTTTTAAGCATAGTGCAAAAATATTCTTTGTACAAACCCAATATTTCATTAAAGTCTAACATGGTAATGGTTTCTATTGCACAATCAAGTTTTATATTTCCATTTTTAATTCCAGTAATCTGGATAATGTGCGTTTATTATTTTTTTAAAGCAAAACAAAATTTAGTAACTTACCTATATGATTAAAATAAAAAATTTATCTGTAAATTATGGAAAAAAACAAGTTTTAAAAAACATGAATTTAGAACTTGATTCAAATCAGATACATGGAGTTTTGGGATTGAATGGTGCTGGTAAAACAACCTTTTTCAATACTTTATATGGTTTGAAAAAAATAAAATCAGGAAAAATAACTGTTAATGACAATAAAGTACAGAAAAAAAATATAGCTTACTTAGAAACTCATAATTATTTTTATCCAAATATAACAGGAATGGAATATTTGAGTTTATTTATTAATCCCGATTTTGAAATTATTAAATGGAATAAATTGTTTGACTTGCCTTTGAATAAAATTATAGAAACATATTCAACAGGAATGAAAAAAAAATTGGCAATACTTGGAATTTTAAAATTAGATAAATCAATCCTAATTTTAGACGAACCATTTAATGGCTTGGATTTAGAAACAAGCAGAACTCTAAAATTAACTTTGTTGAAGTTAAAAGAATCGGGAAAAACAATAATTATAAGTTCGCATATATTAGAATCGTTGACTACCTTGTGCGACAAATTACATTATTTAAAAAATGGAATAATACAATTTTCTAAGGAAAAAACTAATTTTGAAGGTATTGATAACGAGATATTTTCGGAGTTAGAAAAAAATAAACAAGAAATATTATCAAATTTAATAAAGGATTGTTGAATAATAAATTTCAGATTTGTATAAATTAGTTTATTCTTTTAGAACTTAAAAAAATTATTAATAACTAAAGTTTTTGTGTTCATTTTGTGATGATTATCAATGATTTGTAAA
>JAOZTW010000068.1 GCA_029938985.1 Bacteroidales bacterium
AATGAGGATTTTAAAATAATCAAAATAACGCAGTAATTTGCATTTATGAAAAATTCCGAAAATTCCAAAACTATTGTTTATAATTAATATTTTTTAACCAAACTGTGGGTTTATCTAAACTCCCAGAAATTCGAAATTTTCCTTTTTTCTTATCTTTTTTTTTCATATCAGTTATTGATCTGGTATAATCATCATTACTTGAAGCAACAAGCAAGTCGTTATTTATTATATAAAAATAATACCATTGATCTGGATAGGGTTCAATATATATGCGAACTTCATCGCCAACTGGCGATTTTCTAATTTCAATTACTCCTTCAACTTGTTTATTTATTATTTTCCCATAAATATTTGACACACCAAGTTTTCCTTCCGAAACAAACGAATTACGTGTACTATCCCAATTAAATTCCACTTTAGAAAACATAAAAGTTTGTATTTTAAATTCTTTAGGAATTTCATCATTCAAACCATTATTTATTTCTGTAATTATTTGTAAAGCATCTTCTTCTTTTTCTTCACCTAACCAGATTTTTAGATTTCGCTCATAAGCTTCTGAACTTAAATCAAAATCTTCGTTAGCACCCATTAAAATTTCTTCCACTATTTCCTTCATTAAATTTTCTGGATAATAGAAACTGAAACCTACCATTGTGTTAAACGATTGCTTACTTGCTATACTTCTTATTGCTGTACCAACCACTTCGTATTTTGCTTCACCTAAATCAATGTTAAAATTTAATTTTCCTTCTCCTATAATAATACAATTTTTGTGATTAAATTGTATTAAATTTCCAAGTGTGTCGTTGTTCGCAAGCTTCTTTATACTACCAATTTTAAAATAACCATCATTTTTATCAAAATATATAAATCCTTCTGAACTTAGCACCTGACTGTCATCTCTATCATTTAAAGGTGTTAAGAAAGTGCCATATGGAGTATCTTCATTTTTTTTACTACTCATATAAAATCCTGCATTCAACCTAATTTTTTCATTTTTAATTTCTCCAACGGGTATTAAAACAGAATCTGGATTTATTTCAGAATTAAAATCAAATTTTTGTGCCTTAATATTAGAACAAGTATGAACAATTTGAGCAGTACCTTTAAAATGCAAATTTTGTTTGTTTCCTGTTAAAATTATATCATCTACACTCCCTTGTCCTCTGAATATAAAATTTTCATTCAGAGCAATTGTATCATTAAAATTTTTATAAGTTGCATTTGCGATAGATACATTTGTAGAGTCAAAAATATAAATATTATGGAAATATAATTCATGTGATAAATACGGGTAAATTGAACTACCATCTGCTTCATATTGATTTTTGTGTATTATTTTAGCAGATGCATCAAAAAAGTGATGTTCTATAAATACAGAATCAGCAAAATTTCTAACGTCAATTGTAACACTATCAAGTTTTTCAACTTTTCCTTTTGGGCGAATTCTTATGTGAGAAGTAGGGTGTATGATTGCATCTGCAATTAAAATATCTCCAACATTTTTGGCTACAATTGTGGTACTATCCATTATGTATTCTGCCGATGTAGCAGGAAATGTCAAACCTCTATCCTCTTCTTTATTTTTTGTATCATTTGAAATTAATTTTGCTCCATACATTCTTGCATCTTTTTGTCCAGCATCTCGTAAGGAGTCTCTTTGAACTCTTGATTTTGCATATAAGTTTGTATCTAAATCGGGAATACCTCCTGCACCAATTGCCAAACGTTTGCTATTAATAAACCAAAGAAAATGGTCCATTTCGCATTCATAAAAATAGGCAGGAAAATAAATTTTTGAATCATCTGAGTTTGCTTTAAAAACTCCAAGTTTTTTATCAATATCAATATCTGTATTTATACTATCCACTTCAAAAAGATTGATTTTTGTATCAACATTTTTATCTTTTAAAATAAACTTCGCATTTGGAGAATCAAATCTTGATGCTTCAAAATTAATAGTATCTGAAATTATTACTGCATCAATAAATTCCAAATCACCACTACCTACAGCTCCTGTTGGTTTAATATCAATTGTTCCTGTGAAATATGATATTCCATCTAACAAAGTGTTCTCATACATTTTAAATTGAGCTTTTTCTTTTCTATAACTCTCTCCTTTTGAAGTATAATATTTAACATTTTTGTCTTTTACAACTATATTATCATCAGGATAGTTAATTGTGTCGGTGTAAAATAAATTCCATTTATAATCTACAACACCTATATCAACTCTACTATATCCACTTTTTGCACCTTTCACTTCTGGGGCATCTTTTTCTTTTAATTTTTCAATTACAAAACTTGTTGTAGCACCAACAATAGTATCTGGATATACCTGAAAATGGTCAAATTTTGCTGTTGTAGTTAGATATTTTACTGTACCAGAACCAGTTAATCCCCCACCATTTAAAGTTAATTTTCCATAATACCTTCCATTATGAACTGGTAATCCGTCAGAATCTGTTTCTAAACCGAGTACTTTATCACTACCTATCGACAAGGTATCCCAAAGGTCTGGAAAAACAGATGACTTGAAATTACCATCTAATTGTATAGTTTTATCTGTAATATTATTAAGGCTATCAATACTCAATCCGTAGTTTTCAAAATAAAATTTTTCCTTAGAATAACTTTTATCAACAGTTTCGTTGTAATAAACACGTGCGGTATCTCTGCTGGCAAAAGATGGATAACCTTCATTAATTTTTGTGCCTGATTTATTTTCAGAATCATCAATTTTTATTATTCCTTTAATCTCTTCAATTTTTGATTTTAACTTTTCTTTTTTAAACAAAAATTTTGTTGTATCATTTGGGTCTCGTAATTTATTACCATCTGCATCACGTTCGTATATTTTTGCCAACACTTCAATTTTTGCTTCTTTCCTTATGTCTATTTCAAATTTATCGTAATCAAAAACAAACTCAGCACCATCAAATTTAATGTCACCAGCATAAACAGTACCACTAAATTTCATTTCTCTATTCTTTTTCACTGTTAATTGCTCCGTTTCTATGGCTACATTTTTTCCTCTACTCAACCAAACTGGATAAAGTTGTATTATGTTCATATCCAGATTTTTCAAATTTATTATTGCATTAGTCCCCCAAGGTTTACTTGTGTTTTGATATTGAGAAGTTATTTCAATATTATCAAAATCCTTTCCTCTGTTTACTATTTTATATTTTGTTCTATACTGGATAATATCGTATAATTTTTGATTTACAGTACACAAATTTTTTTTATTTGTTGTATTATAATTAAGAAAACCGTCTGATTCTAAATCCAGTAAGATAAAATGAATTTGATCAAACGAGTAATTTTTTTTATAATGATAATTTAGAAACAGTGTATAATCTTTAAGCAAAAATGATAGTGAATTAACCGCATATTTAAAATCTTTTTCTTTACTTAGTGTTAATCTTTCAATTGCTATTAAGTGATTAAAACCTCCTCCTACTTCATCGTATTTTTGAAATTTTTCTATAGAAAAATAATCAGAAGATTCAAATACAGCATACTTATCACGAGTCTCCGACGATGTTCTAACATATAATATGCTGTCGTTTTGTTTCCAAACAATTTCAGATGCATAAATATTCATTGCATGATAAGAATCAATAAACGGAATTGATAAAGTGGAATTGGAAGGTCCAATCAATGAAAGCAAAGCTGTGTTTTTATCAATATTGTTTATATCCGGATACATATTTATATCTAAACCAGATAATTTGGTTTTATAATTTAGGCGAATATTTGTGTGAGTTATACTATCTGTTGTTGCAAATTTTAATTTTACTTTTGCTCCATTAGAATTAATTTCGTTTTCCGTTATTGAATATAATAAAGATTCGGACTCTAAAAAATCATTGCCTTTTTTCTTAATTGTCAATGTTGCTTTTTTATTTTCTGTTCCTATTCCCGAAAATTTTTCGCCAAACATACTAAATCCTCCCACATAATCTATTTCTGGAAAAATATTATTTATTTCAACATTTTCATAAGAATAAAATTTTGGATAAATCAATTTTGTTGCATTGGATTTATTGGTAAGGTTGTTTTCTAATTTTCCAAGAATTTTACTTTGATTGTAATTTGTATTTGTAAACAAAACAGAATCTATAATAAATTTCCCTGTTTTAAGATTTAAAACATATCTTCCAACAATTTCGGCATAAACTTCGTCTTCATTAAAACCAATTGTGTTAAGTTGAATCGAGTCTGTTTTTTTATCTTTTACCTTAATTTGTCTTTGCCAAGAAACCCTTCCATTTTCTCCAACCCATTTCATTTCATTGGGGTAATATGTTCCTTGAGTTCCTGATATTGAAAAAATCTCTGTTCTGTTTTCACAATAAAGATCAAATTCATTATCAAATTTTATTTCCAGTTTTTCTGTTTTTCTGTTTTTCTGAATTTCAAAACTCCTTTCTTCTGTAAACCAAGTTGCAGATTTTGTTTTGGATATAATATTGTCATTAATTAATAAGACAGAGAAAGCTAAAAAAGATTTTAGTTTTGTTAATGTTTGTCTTTTGGTATTTAGTAATTCTGTATAAAAAACATTCCATTTCAAATATTCATTCATTTTACCTGTTGCTATAAAACCATTTAAAACCATGATATAATCACGATAATAAGGTGTGGGAGTTGCTCTTTTGGTTTTCATCAAGTTTGCAATTGAAACAATGCTGTCTTTTTCTGTTTCATTAAATTTATTTTCAGACCAATTAACAATGAAAGTTTCATATTCTAATTTGAAGTTTTTATCGTTTTTTATTTCTTTACCAAAAAAAGTTTTTAATTCGTCAATAAATGCCTCTTTAGTAAAATCCTCAGTTTGAGAAAAAACACCATTAATTGTGAGAAAACATATCATTGAAAATAAAATAAAACGAAGTTTCATATTTGTAAATTTTAAAAATTAATAATTATAAAAAAGGGAAATACGCTTGAAATACAGTTGAAATTCAATAGAAATACAGTTGTTTCCATTGTTTTTTCTATTGAATTTCAATATTTTTATTCCATCTTGTTTATAATACCTAAGAAATCATCTGCTTTTAGCGATGCTCCACCAATTAAACCACCATCAACATCTGCTTTTCCAAATAATTCTTTTGCATTTGAAGGTTTACAACTACCTCCATATAAGATTGTTTTATTGTCTGCAATTTCTTGTCCAAACTGAGCTAATACAAGTTTACGAATAAAAGCATGAATTTCTTGTGCTTGTTCAGCTGTAGCTGTTTTTCCTGTACCTATTGCCCAAACTGGTTCGTAGGCGATAACAACTTTTTCAAATTCTTGTGCCGAAAGTTTAAAAAGAACTTCTTTTATTTGATTTTCAACAACAGTAAAATGATTACCTGCTTCTCTTTGTTCTAATTTTTCGCCACAACAAAAAATAGGTTTCATTTCGTTTTTCAAAACCAAATTTACTTTCTTCAACAAGGTTTCACTTGTTTCGCCATAATATGCTCTTCGTTCCGAATGACCAAGGATAACTGCTTTAACTCCAATAGATTTCAACATTTTAGCTGAAATTTCTCCTGTATAAGCTCCTTGTTCTTCCGTTGCACAATTTTGTGCGGCAAGACATATTTTTTTTGGGTCAATAACCTCATTTACTGCATATAAATGACTAAATGGTGGTGCAATTACCACTCCAGTAGAACCAGTATCACAGTTATTTGTTTTTACCCTTTCGTTTATAGCTTTTGCAAGCTCAATACCTTCTTGTAAGTTGGTGTTCATTTTCCAATTACCTGCTACAATATTTTTTCGCATAATTTTATTTATTAAATGTAAATTCGGTAGAAATTCGCTTTTTTATTTCAATTTATTATAATGCCATTTTTCTTTTATTGTTCCGTTTTCTAATAGGAGTAAACCTGGATTTGCTCTTACAATTGTTTTAAGAACAATTTCATCTGCTATACAAAATTCTATTTCGTTTGGTTCAACAATTTTAGAAATACTATCTATTTGTGATTGTAACGACGAAGTAATTAAATAAGTTTTATAATCTCCAGATTTTTTCAACTCATCAATTTTTTGATATGTTTTTTTCAAACCACTTTCACTCGTTTTGTTCAAGTTATAAGCTATTATTAACAAAACGGGAAGTTCGTTTTCTAAAATATCTTGTGTTAAATCACTTCCATCTTCAATACTGCTGATACTAAATCCACTAATTTTTGCTTTATCTCCTTCTTTTATCAATACAGATTTTGTGTCTTGCCAAACCCAAATAGAATCGTCCCAAGGATAATCTTCTTCCGAAAATTCTTTAACTTCGTCTGTTTTTGAGTTTTTATAAACAAGTGTCGTTTTATATTCATCTTTTACAGCATCTTCTGGTAATTTCATATCTTCGGGTATGTTAGTACCTACTTTATAGGCTCTAAAATCTATTACTGGTAAGTGAGTATAGTTAAAAAACTCAAAACCAAATGAAAAGATAAAAATCAATGCGATAATAATCCACTGAATATAGTTCTTTAAATTTGATTGTAATTTATTTCTCATAAAAAAGAAGGTAAGTAAAACTCCAGAAATAATAACATTTTTCCAAAATGTTTCCCAATTCGACAGCACAAGTGCGTCTCCAAAGCAACCACAATCGTGAACGGCATCTGAAATAGCAAGATAGAGCGTTAATGGAGTAAAAAATGCCATTAATAGTAATGCTCCCCAAGCCGCAATTTTGTGTTTGAGATTAAAAATTAGCATCAAACCAATTGCCAACTCCATTGCACTCATTACTATTGCCATAGGAAGCGATAACGGTTCTAAAATTGGCATATAAAAAGCGTCGGTAAAATAATCAGTAAATTTGTAAGCAGTACCCAGTGGGTCAACTACTTTTACAAAACCTGAGAACGTAAAAACCAAACCTGTAAGTATTCTACTTATTATTCCTAATATTTTCATAGTTTTAAATTTTTTAAATGGTTTTTAAAATTTGCTTTAATCATTCCAAAATATTCGTTTTTGCTGTTAAAATATTCGTTTTTGCTGTTAAAATATTCGTCTTTTAATAATTTTTTGATAGCCTCCGAATTATTTGGATTTTTTTTTATTGAATTAATTAAAGTTGATATTAATTTATATATTGTATTTCTTTTTTCCCACAATTCATGACGTTTGAGACCAAACAGTTTTATAGATATAGTTCCTTTTGTTGATTTATTTTTAGTTTTTATAAAAGCTTTTCTAAAAGTAATATAATTTTCTGGGTCTTCTGTTGTTGGATTAATCAACAAAGCTTTCTCGTTTTTTATATTTCGATTATTAAAAACAGCTCTTTCCATTGGATTTTTCAAAGGAAAATAATTCTGTTTAAATCTTTGATTACAAATTTGACAACTAAACATAAAATTGTCCCAATCATTAGCAAGCCAAAAATATCCTGGATAATTCAAATCTTTATCATTTTCGTCTTGTTTATATGCCGCTTTTGGTCTAAAATGTTCAACATCTCCGTATGCGATATTTTACCTTCACAAAAACAACATTTATCATTTTGTGCATTCTTTAAAGCATTTTTTATTATTTTGTTTCCATAAATTTTATTATCAAAATGGAATTTTTTTAAACCTTTGTCATAGTCATTTTGATATTTTAAATATTCTTCTTGTATTTCCTGTGTTGCAAATTTTAATTTATCTTTACCGTTATTTTCACCTTTTTTAAATTCAAACTTTGGTTTAAATCCAGTTTTATCAATTTTCATCATTTTTTAGATTTTATTTTTTTTGCAAAATCATTAATAATTTTCATAGCCTCAATATCTGCTTTGTTATCAGCAGTTGGTAGTTGGTCTATTTCATTATCAAGTTCTTCAAATTCTGCGAGTTCGACTTCCGAAAGTGTATCTTTTTCTAATAATTCTTGTTGTCTCTCAATTTGAGCTTCCACTTTTTTAGAACGTAAACTTGTAATATTAAACAAATTGCTTGATAAAATCTGGTCAATTCTCCATTTTGAAACATCATTTTCTTCAATATTAACATTATTTTGTTCCAACAAAACTACCTTACTTTCAATTGATTGCACTATAAACGGACTGTGTGTTGTTACAATAAATTGAATATTAGGAAAAACCGTTGTCAAACGTGGCATAATTTCTTGTTGCCATTTTGGGTGTAAATGTAAATCTATTTCATCTAACAATACAATTGCAAAAATATCAAAAGGTTTAGAATATTTTTCAGTAATATCAATTTTCTTTTTATGTAAACGATAAAGAAAATCTATTATCCACAAAAAAGAAGTTCTAAAACCATCTGACAGAGCCTCTAAAGGCAATAAATTATCATTATTGGAAGCCGAAAAAAAGAAATTATATTTTTCATTTATAGTGTCATATTCATAACTTTCAATTTCAATATTATTTGTCTCACTGTTTCCATTAAAAATATAATCAATGATTGTTTTTATTGCATTAAAATTTTTCTTTTGTTCCAAAAATTTATATTTATAAAAAGGTTCAAATTGATTAATTCCAATCAATGTAGAAACATTTGCAGTCTGTTTAATTATATCAATATCAATATCATGTCTTTTAGAACTACGTCCTGAGCCGTAAGCAAATATTAAAATGTTTTCAATTAATTTCTTATTTTTATCAGTAATAATTATTTTGTCATTATCTGATATTTTAAAAGTTAAAATTTTTGGTTCATTATTTATTTCTAAATCAATTTTAAAACTCGCATGGTCTTCTCCTTTGGTAATCACTTCATTCCATTCGTTTGGCGGATTTTCAGTTCCATTAAGTGCAAAAGCAATTAATTGAAGAATTGTTGACTTACCTGCTGCATTATTACCCAAAATTACAGTGTTTTTTTTATCAAAATTTATTTCAAATTTATTAAAACATCTTACATTATTTATTGCAATATTATTAATTTTTATTTTATCAAATTTCTTTTTTCTAATTTCTGTATTTTTTAATTTCCTATTTTTTAAATATTTAAGATTTTCTTTTTTTACCTCTTCAAATAAGTTAACAATTATATCTTTAATTTTACTATTAAATTTATCAATTTCAAAAAACTCTTCATAATCATATGTTAAATAAAAAAGAAGCAAAGTAAATTCTTTTTTTACAATATTATTGTATTTTAAAGAATTAAAAATATCTTTTAATAGAAGTATAAATAATTCTTCAAAATTTATTGAGTTTTTTAATTCCAAAGAAAGGTTTGATTGTAATTTTATTTTTGTTGTATAATAATCAATTACACTAAATCTCTGTTTACAAAGCTCCATTCTATTAAGACCTATAATATCAATTGTAACTTGTCCTCTTTCGGTATTGCTTTTAATTATACCATCTTTTGTAAAATAAAAATGCTCTTCTGGAAAATCTATCTCAGGATTTAGAATTAAAGGTTCTTCAGATAGTAAATATTTAGAATTTGCTAATAAATCGTTTTTATCATTAGTTGATTCGGTTTTTCTATTTTCTTCTTTTCTTAAAGGAAACTTATATGATTTTTTGGAAGAACAACTTCTACAACAAAACAACAAATTACTCCATTCACGTGAAAGCCAAGTATAAGATTTTGGTCTATATTTATCAAAAGACCTAAGATAAATAAGTGTATGTGATTCACAATAAGCACATTTTCCATTATAAATTTCATTTAATTTAATATGAACATCTTGAATCTTGCCAATATTTTTATTGTATTTAGCTTCTTTTAAGCTATATGGAATATCTTTATAATCTTTGTTTACATGTATCATGAAAATTTATTTAAAAATTAATCTTTTCCTAATAATTAACATATTTTTATCAATCCAAAAAGTGAATAATTTATCATGTCGTAGTAATTTGCATCTACTCCTTCCGAAATTAGAGTTTCGCCTTCGTTATCTTCAATTTGTTTTGTGCGAAAAATTTTCATTAATATTAAATCGGTATAAGAACTCACTCGCATTGAACGCCACGCCTCGTTGTAGTCGTGGTTTTTTTGCATCATTAGTTTTTTTGCCGATTGAATATATTTGTTATACAATTCCTTAGCTTTATCTTCCTGCATATCTATACTGTCCGAAAATCCAAGTTCTAATTGAATTAATGAAATTACGGCATAATTTACTATTCCAATAAATTCGGAAGTAGAATTTTCTTCAATTTTTCTAACTTTCTTTATTTCAAAACTTCTTATTCGTTGTGCTTTTATTAAAATTTGGTCGGTTAAAGAACTGGGTCTCAATATACGCCAAGCAGTTCCGTAGTCTTTTAATTTTTTTTCAAAAATGTTTTGACAAATTTTTATAACTTTGTCAAATTCTTTTTCAGTTTTGGTCATTTTTATTGTATTTTTGTCTTTTTATATTCAGCAATATTACAAATAAATTTGATAAAATGTTACAAATAGATACAAAAAAAACATTAAATTGTAATGGAAATTTATTAACAATATCTAAACCTTTGATTATGGGGATAATAAATGTTACTCCAGATTCATTTTTCAAAGGTAGCAGGTTTGTTAATGAGCCAAAAATTATTGAAAGAGTACAACAAATAACATCTCAAGGTGGCGATATTATTGATATTGGTGCTTGTTCTTCTCGCCCTGATGCAAAATATATTTCGGAGCAAGAAGAGTTGGATAGACTTTCGTTTGCATTAAATATTATTAATAAAAATTTTGAAAACCTTATTATTTCTGTTGATACATTTAGAGCAAATATTGCCAAAACTGTTGTAGAAAACCACAATGTATCAATAATTAATGATATTTCGGCAGGAGAACATGATAGCAAAATGTTTGAAACAATTGCTAAATTAAATGTTCCTTACATTATGATGCACATGAAAGGAACGCCTATAGACATGCAAAAAAATCCTGTTTATAATGATGTTGTTAAAGAAATTACTTTATTTTTTTCAAAAAAACTAAAAAAACTTAGACTTTTGGGAGTAAAAGATGTTATAATTGACCCAGGATTTGGTTTTGGAAAAACTATAGAACATAATTACGAAATATTAAAAAGACTGAATGAATTTGAAATTTTTGACCTACCACTTCTTGTTGGTATTTCAAGAAAATCGATGATATACAAACTATTAAACATTGAACCAAAAGATGCTTTAAACGGTACAACTATTTTAAATACAGTAGCTTTACAAAAAGGTGCAAATATTTTGAGAGTTCACGATGTTAAAGAAGCAAAACAATTAATAACCATTTTAAAAACTATAAATTATGACAAAACAATTTGAAACAACTGCAAATTTTTTAAAAGTGAAAATAGATTTTACTCCAGAAATTTGTATAATACTTGGTAGTGGACTTGGAGCTTTGGTTAACGAAATTGATGATCAAATAATTTTTCCGTATTCAGAGATACCTAATTTTCCTGTTTCAACAGTGCAGGGACATTCAGGAAATTTGATTTTTGGTACTCTTGGTGGCAAAAAGATTGTTGCAATGCAAGGTAGATTTCATTATTATGAAGGTTACGAAATGAATGAAGTTACTTTTCCTATAAGAGTTATGAAGTTACTGGGTGTGAAATATTTAATAGTTTCAAATGCCGCAGGAGGATTAAATCCCAAATATAAAGCTGGCGATTTGATGATTATTACAGACCATATTAATTTTTTTCCAATTAATCCACTGCGTGGCAAAAACTTAGACAGTTTTGGTGTAAGATTTCCAGATATGAGCAAAGTTTACAACTCCGATTTAATTAAACTTGCAGAAGAAACAGCAAAAAAAGAACAAATACCTTATCACAAAGGAATTTACATTGGTAGCAGTGGACCAACACTTGAAACTCCAGCAGAATATAGATTGTTTAGAATTTTTGGTGCAGATGCAACAGGTATGTCAACTGTTCCAGAGGTTATTGTAGCTCATCATCAATCTATGAAATGTTTTGGAATTTCGGTAATTACAAATGAGAGTGAACCAGAAAATCCAGAAATTGAAACAACTCACGACGAAGTTCAAAATATGGCAGAATCTGTTGAGCCAAAACTTACTAAAATTATTACAGGAGTTATTAAAAATATTTAAAATCACAAATTGCAATGTTATTTTTTCTTACAAAAATATTTAATTTTTTATTGTCTCCAATTATTTGGATACTAATTGGTTTTGCTTTATTTATTGTTATCAAAAATAACAAAATGAAAAAAGTATTTCTTTTTTCTTCATTATTTTTACTTTTATTTTTTACCAGTCCAATAATTTTTCAATATTCAAGTAATCTATTGAATGTAAAGGCAGTTAATTATAATAATTTGGATTCTGTTTATGATTATGGTATTGTACTTGGCGGAACTTCTTCGTATGATTCAACATATCTTAGAGTAAATTTTAGTGCAGCTTCCGATAGGTTGTTTCAAGCAGTTGATTTATACAATAAAGGGATTATAAAAAAGATTATTATTAGCGGAGGAACAATAAATAAAAATAAACCACCAGAATCTGATTTCTTAAAAAAATATCTAACAAATATGGGAATTCCCGACACAAATATTATAGCCGAAAATAAATCAAGAAACACTTATGAAAACGCCTATTATACTTCAAAATTATTAGATGCAGATAAAAATGTTTTACTAATAACGTCATCTATACATGTTTATAGAGCTAAAAAGTGTTTTAATAAAGTTGGTATTAATGTTGATGTTTTTCCAACAAACTACAATTCAGAATCATCATTTTATTTCAGAAAACTTGTTCCAAGTTCTCAAACTCTTGCCAGTTGGCAAATGTTTATCCACGAATTGGTAGGTTTGTTGGTTTATAAATATCGAGGTTATATATAAAATTCGGATTATGTATATAAATTTATAATGTTTATTAAATTAAAAAATAGACCTATTTACAGTCAAATATTGTGATAAAATATACTTTTATGCGTAAAGCGTCCACGCTTTACACGTAAAATTGGCTGATAATCAAACGAG
>JAOZTW010000069.1 GCA_029938985.1 Bacteroidales bacterium
TATTTTTGTAAATACTTGTTAATCATACCAACACTGTTTTGTAGGGACTATCAAGCAACTCTAGTTCATAATGAGGATTGTAAACGGATTGATTATAAGCATATTCTGTCGAATTTTCAAGCACTTCCACCTCAACTGTCTCTATAGCACATACCTTTGACTTAACTATCGCAGAGTTTACTTTTTTTTAAAACCCGAAGAAACGCCTGCTTTTAATCTTGATACCTCCTGTTCCAATTCTTCAATTCGTTCTTTATTTTTTTTTGAAACATCTTTTAATTTTGATTTGCTGTTTTCTAAAAATGAAATTCTACTCTTAAGTATTTTTATCTTCTTTTTGGACGCACTGTTTTTTGACTTCCAACTGTCTCGGCTTTTCTTAAAAAGTTTTACCAATTTGGGTAAAGGTGTTTTATAGGTGGTAACTGACATATTTATTTATTTTATTGCTTATATACGCTATTTTTACGACAACGATAAAATTCTTTTTTTAGTATCAAAAGATGTTATAATTATTGAATACTTTTGGAACTAATAAATATCTATTTTTTAACTATTTTTTGGCAGTTTTTATAAGACCAACCTCATGGATAAGTGAAAAAGAAAAAATAACCATTCCCCCATTCTACTTGTTGATTTTGCTCTTTTAAAAATTTAAAAAATCGGCGTTTTTCACGATTATCAATTTCTTAGTTACTTTTGAAATTTTAAAATGCTCATTTACAAAGATAAACTTTAATTCTAATATTTCAAAAAGCCTTAAACTTGACACTCGTGAAAAACGCCAAAAAATCATTAAATAGCTCGCTATTTGCAGATTTGTTAAAATAATAGAAGAACAAAAAAACGGAGTATTCTATAGTTACTTAGTATTTCATTTTCACTAATATTAGGATACTCCTAAAAACCCAAAACTCTGCGTTATACAAAATTATTAAAACACTCATTTACAGGAGCAAACTCAAACTTTAAGAATTTTGAAAGCCTTGATTTTTGAGTTTATAGGAGTACCCCTAATTAAATTGTTAAAACTTTGTTAAAAAAAATTATAAATAATTGAAATTTAAGGTGTAAACCAATTCCTAATTCTTAATTATTGATTGCCGTTTACGGCATTATGTTACACACACTTTTGATTTCATGATTTCAAAATAATCATCAATTATTTTTTGTGGACTATACTTGGTTTTAATTTCTTTGATATTATTATTTATTTGAGAACTAAAAATTTCTTTTTTATTATTGTTATTCAGAAAATTAGCAATATCTTCTTTATTCGAAAAATATTCTCCATTATTTTTCAAAACAGCTTTGTTATAATCATTATTGTTGGCAATAATAAAAGCAGACGAAGCCATAGCTTCTAATAAAGAAGGATTTGTACCACCAGCAGAATGCCCATGAAAATAAAATTTTGAATAATATCTTAAATTATTCAATAATTCTATATTATAAATTGCACCCCAAAATTTAATTTTTTCACTTTTATAGGTTTTTTTTAAATAGTTACCAAATTTATTTTCGTGGTTTCCAATCAACAAAAGCGGAGTTTCGTTTTTACTTTCTATAACACCCCTAATTATTGGTTCAAGATTATTGTCTGACTGAAATCTTCCAATTAGCAAATTATAATTGTACGCAGTTAAATTTTGTTCTTTTAATTTTGTTTTATCCGGATTTTCAAAAACTTCTGCACTATATGGAACAAAATACACATTTTTCTTATATTTATTTATGAAATATTTTTGTATAGCAATACTATCTGCAATAAGATAATCATTGGTTTTTACTGCAAGTTTTTCTGCGTATTTCAAAAATTTTTTTATTGGTTTTGGATATTTACTTCGTTTCCATTCAATGCCATCTGGATTACACAACAACAAAGATTTTTTTGGTAAAAAAGCTCCAAAAATAGAATTTGTTGTGTATCCAAGTTGAAGAACAACATCAAAATTATGTTTTCTACTATTTATAATGCAATTAAAATCGTAAATAAATTGCCCTGACAAACCAATCAAATATTCAGGGTCGTATTTATGAATAATATTTACTCCATTCCATTTGCTCTCCTTATATTTATGATTATGTGAGTTATAAACATAAACTTCGCAGTTCTTTTCAACCAATCCTTGCGAAAGTATTTGTGCAAATTGCTCAAACCCTCCATAATTATTTGGAATTCCCCGTGTGCCAATTATTGCTATTTTCATGTTCAAGAGTTACATTAATTTTATAATTTTCGTCAATTAAAGTTTTCATTTTTTCGGCAGAATATACCGAACGATGTTGTCCGCCAGTACAACCAAAAGACACTGCAAGATTTGATAAATCTCTTTTGATATAACTATTAACAGCTTCTTTTACAAGCGAAAAGCTATTCGTTATGAATGTTTCTACATCTGGTGCTGCATCTAAAAATTCTATAACTGGTTTGTCCAATCCTGATAATGTTTTGTACCTTTCTATTCGTCCTGGATTGTGTAAAAATCTGCAATCAAAAACAAAACCACCACCATGTTTAAAAGCATCTTTTGGATAACCATTTTTTATAAATGAAAAACTTTTTATAGTGATAGTAAGTTTATTACTGAAGTTTTTTGAATTAATAAATGTACTATTATTAACAAAATAAAAAAGTGTTTTTTTCAATTCAGGAATTTGTACATCAATATTTTTATTGTCTAAAATATACTTCAAGTTTTTAATTGCTGGAGGAATACTTTGCAAAAAATGCGATTTTTTTTCAACAATGCCTCTAAAACCGTAAGCTCCAAATGCTTGCATAATACGAATTAGTGCAAAAGAATAGTAATATTTAAAAAATTCATTTTTATCAACAACTTTATAATTTTGTATTTTTTCAAAATAAAATTCAACAAGCTGTTCTCTAATTGTTTCAGGAATTTTCGCTTTTGCATCATACAACAACGAAGCTAAGTCGTAATAAATAGCACCTTTTCTTCCTCCTTGATAATCAATAAAAAAAGGCTCGCCGTCTTTAAGCATTATATTTCTTGATTGAAAATCTCTGTATAAAAAATATTTAGAATCGGCAGAAGTTAAGAAATCTGCAAATTTATTAAAATCATTTTCAAGAAGTTGCTCATTAAATGGTATTTTGGCAATTTTCAACATTAAATACTTAAAATAATTCAAATCCCACATCATTGATTGTTTATCAAATGAGTTGCGTGGATAACATTTTGACCAATCCAAACCCTCTGTTCCCTTAAATTGAAAAGACAATAGTTTTTCTAAAATTATTTTATATTTATTTATCAATTCAATAGGAAAATTACCATCTTGTGTTTTTGTTTTTAAAAAATCATATAAACTTATATTAGATAAATCTTCTTGTAAGTAAATATTATTTTTTAAATCTTCGGCGTAAACTTCTGGAACAGATAAATTTTTACTTTTGAAGTGTTTTGAAAAACTCAAAAACGCAATATTTTCATCTTTATCTTCATTAAAAGTACCAATAACTGTGTTTTTTTCACCAACAATACGGTAATATTTTCTATACGATCCCGATTGTGGCATAAGAGTAATATGCCTAATTTGTTGCTTAAACCGTGTTTCAAATAATTTTTTTAAATTTTTAATATATATATTTTCCATTGAATTAACTTATTATTAAGTTCTTATATTTTATTAGTAAAAAGCAAAAGAAAAAAAATTTTTTATTTTAACAAAAAATAAATAAATTTGTTTTTTAAAAATTAATTTTTTTTTACAACAAATGAGATGGATAAAAAGATTTTTTGAAAGAAAAGAAAAGAATAATGAGGGAAATCAAATTGAACTTGGACAACAAATTCAAACATCAATTAAAAAAAGGGAGCAAGAACGAAGTTTAAATTATAATCAGATAGACCAAATTAAGCGATGGGCTTCAGGCTTGTTGCACGAGGTTTTTAAAATACCAACAGTTTTTTGGTACGAAGAATTGAATAATTATAATAAAATAGTTAAATTAGAAATAAACAGAGAAACTCCAAATCACATTGTACGAGAAACAAATGATATAATAAAAGGTTATTCTGCTCAAATCAGATTGAGACGTAAAAAAATTGAACTCTGCAATTTATCTATTGAAAAATATAAAAAATTACTTGGAAATTACGAGTTAACGGAGAAACGACTCGAAAATTTTTCTAACTATAAGCATCTTCAAGACGAATTTGAAAAACATAATAATATTTTACAAAACTTAGATGCTCAAGACCATGTGAAAACAAATTATGAACTTGATTTGATAGAATCTGATGTAAAGCAACTTGAAGAAGAACTTGAGATTCAGAAAGAAATCCAAAATCAAATTGATATTCTTCAACAAAAATACGGTCTTAAAAACGACTATTTGAATGCAGAAGTTTTTACATCTGAAATAAACAAAATTATCAACAAAATAAACCATATAAACCATGATTGATATTTATTTTGGGGACAGAGTTGTTCACCTAACAGACACTTACAGAGCTTATTATGCTCAATACTCTAACAGAAATAAATTAAAAGAAATGCTGTTAAAGTTTGAGGATAGCGATTATGAAGAGTTGTATATTTATGAGGAAGGACTAAATGATTTGTTTAAAAACTTTAAGACCTGTTATACTTATATAGAATCTGCTGGCGGTTTGGTGCTTAATGATAAAGATGAAGTGTTAGTGATTAAGAAAGATAATCTTTGGCAACTACCAAAAGGTAAGGTTGACAAAGGAGAAAAATACGATGCTGCAGCAATCAGGGAGATTGGTGAGGAGTGTGGTGTTTTTAATCCAATAATTGTAAAACAATTAGCATCAACTTTCCATGTTTTTAAAACAGAAAAAAACACCTATTTAAAACGAACATATTGGTATAAAATGTTTTACAAAGGTTCTGCAATACCTGTTCCTCAAAAAGAGGAGGGTATTGAAGACGCAAGATGGATTGACCGAGGGGATATTTATGAAGTAATTAAAAAAACACACAAAAGTTTAATTCCTATTTGGGAAAAAGCCTAAGTGAAAAATGAAATAATCTGATTATAACGGATTTTGTTAAAATTACAGTTTGCTGATATTCAATATATTACATCATCGATAATTTACAAAAAAATAACAAAATTTGTGTTAATCTGTAGAATCTGTGTTATCTGTGTTCCTATCATCGCAAAAATTGGAACACGGATAACACAGATTAGACTGATTTTCACTGATTTTTATTTTTCAACAAAATTAGTTACTAAAGTTTTTGTGTTCATTTTGTGATGATAACCAAAATAATATAAAATTAACAATTCCTAATCCTTTATTTTTAATAAAAACAAAGAAATAGAAATTTTTTACTGAATATTTTATGAGCTTTGCTCTGTAGTTGCAACTCTCGTTGCAGTTTCGCCGTAAAACGGCAACGAGAGTTGCAACTACAGTAAACCCTAATTATTTTATTTTTATGAAAATTTTGATTTTTTTTTTAAATTTAAAAAAAAATCAAAATATTTTGCACGTTCTGGAAAACTTCCTCTACTTTTTGCAGGCATCAGTGCGGAAAATAGATTTCGGATACACAATAGAACAAGCAAAAATAAATCAACTTGTTTATAAATTGTATAATTTAAGCAATGCAGAAATTAGTTACACTGAAAAACAATAATAATAATACATAAACCAATTTACGATATATTTTGTTGGAAATCAAGCTTATTAACGCCTATTCTATCAGTCAATTAATTGAGTTTTGAGACATTACTACTAATTTTTTATATTTAATTAACAAATAAAAAAAATAAGCATACAAAAGAACACTATTTATAATTAAAAAAACATATTAGAAAAATGGAATATATTGTTTATAAATTGGTTATGAAATTAATTAATACAAATACACTATTATAAAAAAATAGAAAAATATAATTCAGATTAGATTTTTTTTATTAATAATAAAAAATTTTAGGAAAAATTTATTTTTTAAAAAAAGATTTTATAATATTGCACCCCCAAATAAGAAAATTATTTGATGAGGGAATTTGATAGTATTTAATAAATTTCCTTAAGGCATATTAAAATAAATAATTGAATAATTTATTATTTTTTAATATACCAAACCAATATTTAATAATAAACAAAATAAATTATAATTTAGACTACATTACTATGGACTTAATGAATGTTGTAAAAAAAGAATTCGCCTCAGAAAGACAATTAGCAGACTTTTCGAGTGGTGACACAATAACAGTGAAATATAGAATTACTGAGGGTGCAAAAGAACGAATCCAATCGTATAGAGGCGTTGTAATACAACGAAAAGGAATAGGCAACACAGTTACTTTTACAGTACGAAAAACAACTGGTGGTATTGGAATAGAAAGAATTTTTCCAATAAGCTCACCATTTATTGACAGTATTCTTGTTAATAAAAGAGGGAAAGTTAGAAGAGCAAGAATTTATTATTTCAGAAATCTTACTGGTAAAAAAGCAAAAATTAAAGAAAGAAGATTTAAAGCTGTTTCTAAATAAAACACACACAATTTATACTGACAACTATCTGAAATTTATTTTTTTAGATAGTTTAATTGATAAGAGTTTATTGATTATTTATAATATTTGAATCAATTAATAAAATTGTATTCGTTTACCAAAATCTTATTAATTTAATAACAAAAAAATATTTGCTTTTAATTATGGCTAAAAAAACAAAAAAAACATCAGGCGAAGCACTTGAAAATATTGAAAGTTCGTTTTCGAAAACAGAACAATTTATAGAGAAAAATCAAAAAATGTTAATGTGGATTATGGTTGGTATCCTCATTATTGTAGTAGGATATTGGCTGTTTATGAACTACAAAAGCAGTAGAGAACTTGATGCTCAGTCGCAAATGTTTGTTGCAGAACAAAATTTTGAAGTAGATTCATTTAGACTCGCTATCAACGGTGCTCAATCATTTCCAGGTTTAATTGAAATAGCAGATGATTTTGGTGGCACAAAGGTAGGAAATATGGCAAATTATTTGTCAGGAGTTTCTTATATGAATTTAGGTGAATATGATAACGCTATTGATTATTTGAAAAAATTTAGTACATCAGATATTATGCTAAGTACAATTTCGAAAGGCTTAATTGGTGATGCTTACGTTGAAAAAGGAGAATATGATAAAGCAATAAAATATTACAAACAAGCAACTGGAAAAAATAAAAATAATTTTACTACACCTGTTTATCTAAAAAAACTTGGTTTGGTATATGAAGAAACCAACGACTATCAAAATGCGTTAAAGGTTTATCAAGATATTTTTGAAAACTATAAAAAATCGGACGAAGCAAGAACTATTGAAAAATATATAGAACGAGCTAAAGCAAAACTTGGTAAAAAAGCATAGTTTCGTATATTTTAAAAATATACAATAAATTTTTGGCGTTTTTCATAAGTGTAAAGTACAAGGCTTTTTTATTTTTTAAATACCGCAGTTTACTATTGTAAATGAGGATTTTAAAATAATCAAAATAACGCAGTAATTTGCATTTATGAAAAATGCCAAACTTTTTAACAACAAAAGCCCTTACACTACAAATGTAAGGGCTTTGTTATAAAGCTCCCTTACACAAAATATTTATTTATCCAATACCAGCGATTTTTTCGTCTCAAAACGTCTTCGTATTGATAGCTCAAATATTCGTGAATTGAAATCGTTCTAAGTAAATCTTCGTTATCTTCTTCATAAATTTCTCTATAAATATCCAAAGCATTGTCAATGTTTTCAATTGCACTTTCATAGTCTTCAATTTTATCATAAATCAACGACATAGCTCTGTAGGTGCGAGCTAATTCAACATTGTTTTCTTCATATTTTTCTTGTCGCAGTTCTAATACGACCTCATTATATTCCAATGCTTTTTCGTAATCATCTATTTTAAAATAAATTTGAGAAATATTCTCTGCCAGTTTGTCATCAGGGTCGTTTTCGTAAAAATAGTCTTCAAAAATTTGCACAGCATCATAAAAATGCGTTTGCGACATATTAAAATATCCTAATTCTTCGTAGGTTTTTGCTAAATTGAAAGATAAATTTGCCGAACTGCTATCCTTTTTCGAAGTACTATTAAGCACACTTTCGGCAAAACAAATATATGAAAAATTATCTGCTTTAGTATTGTATAAAATATTTATTAAATTTGTTGTTATTTGTTTAAGTTTTTTTGCAGTAGGTTTTAACTTCTTTTCCAAAATATTTTTCACATAAGGTTGTATATAAAATCTATTGTTATTGGCTTCAAGCCAATTATTTGAAATTAAATTTACAATTGTTTCGGCAAAATAATCTTCGTCTCTTGTATTGAGGTTTAAAATTGCTTTTAACTCATCAAAACTAAAACTTTTTTGAGGCAAGACACATAAAATCATCAAATAATTTTTTTCTTTTAACGAAAGTTGACCAGCTTGATATTCATAAACGGCAAGAATATATTTTAATATTCGTCTTTGCCATAAAATATTTTCATAAGTAGTATTTATATTCAAATATTTTTTGAAATGATGTGTTTTGTTATCTTTATTTTGTAGTATTTTGTATAATTTTTCTGCCGACAAGCTTCTGTCGGAATTTAATTTCTTTGCAAACCATGAAGACAAAAACGGATGATGATTTATTCTTACAAGAATTTTATTAATTATATCTTCGTCCTCTTTTTGTGAATAATAATTATTAAATAATTTACTGCTTTCATTTTTAGTAAATGGCTCTATTTCAACATTTATAAAATTAGAAATTTTAGCATTAGAACTAATTAATATCTTCCAATTAATTTCTTTAAGCATATCAGACATCGTCACAATTTGATTATCATCTGTAACATTATCAATAATTAGTAAATTAGTTCCTTCTATATTTTTTAATTTATTAAAAAGAGTGCTTATATTATCAAAAATTGTATAATGATTGTTGAAAGAAAACTTTATTTTATTGTTTTTAAAAGAATTAACAAAAGACATTTTTATTTCATCTACAAAATCAATATACGCAATATGGTCATATTTTTGTTGATATTTTTTTGAATGTATATAATTTAAAATATTTGTAGATTTCCCTGTTCCATGTATTGCACTATATAGCACAATATTAGAACCTTTTTCAAGTTCCAAATCAATTTTCTCAGCATTCTTTTCTGCTCCCACAACTTGTGCTAACTTAATTTTTGGACAGAAATTAATAAATTGCGATATCTTAACTGTTTTTTCTATCTTTGGTAATAAATGTTCATTTTCTTTTAAATAATTAGAAATTGAATCCCAGCCCAAAAAATCTACTTCAAAATGATATTTATGTTCATTTTTAAGCAATTGAGTATATTCAAAAATAATAGGGTCGTCTTTATAAGTAGAAATAATGATAAATTTATCAAATTCTAACATAGAATATTTTGTATTATCAAATATTTCTTTCATTTCTGACATTAGAGAGTTAAAAATCTCTTTTTCAGACTTTTTAAAATCTTCTACTCTAAAATGAACTGCTATTTTTTTTGCCTCCGAAAAAACATCAATTCCATATTTTTTGTCTTTTTCGTTGGTAATAAAAAAACTATCAGTTTCGTATTTTTTATTTAAGATTTTTACTAAAAAATCTTGAAATTTAATTTTATCTATTTGTGTGTGCATATATATTGATTATTAAATATTTAATACTTTTTATAACAATTCTTGGCGTTTTTCACGAGTATCAATTTCTTCGTTACTTTTGAAATATTAAAATGCTCATTTACAAAATGAAACTTTAATTCTAATATTTCAAAAAAGCCTTGAACTTGACACTCGTGAAAAACGCCCAATTTTTATATTGTTTTATTATTATCTTTCATTAATGCTTTGGCAATATTTTCAATTAAAAAACCTATTTGCAAAAAATAGTCCATTAATTCCATGTGAATTTTGTGGGTTTCAATAGCATTTTTATCCTTATACATTCTAAGGTAGTGCTTTTTACGCCATTCGCTGTCAAGTTTGGTGTATTTTTCCCATTTATTTATTATTTTTTGAGCTTGACTAACTTCACGAGTTGCAAAATATTCTTCTAATCTACTTATTTGTTTTGCTATTTTTAAATGATATTGCTCAAGCTCTTCAATTCCGGCATCTGAAAAAATAAAATTTGATTGTTGTTTTTTTATTATAAGCGGAATAATTTCTTTGGTAATGTTATCGCCAATTGTCTCTATATAATTAACAACCGAAATTAGTGCAAACACCTCACTTGTTTGTTTTTGAGTGAGTTCATTTTTTGCTATTTTTACCAAGTATTTTGTTAATTTATCTTCAAGATAATCAATTTTCTTTTCTCTTATTTTTATTCCATCGGGCAAACTAAGATTTGTATATTTTCTGTCTTTTGGAATTTCATTTTCTTTAATTGGAATAATTATATCTGCAAGCATACGATTTATAAGTCTAACACTTGTTTTTATTTCGGCACGAGCTAAATCTATTGCAACAATTGGATTTGACAGTGCCTTATTATCAAGATATTTAAGTGTTGGTTTAATTTCATCTTCAACTTTTTTGTCAGGCAATATTTTTATTACTATTTTACTAACCAAACCAATTAATGGAACAAAAAACAATGCAGTTACAATATTAAAAATAGTATGTGCATTTGCTATTTCTCGTGCAGTACCTCCTCCCATGTGCTTGGTTAACATTGTAACCAAGTCGGTAAAATACGGTATCCAAAAAATGAAGAGCAATGCTCCTCCAATATTAAAGAATGAGTGGGCAATTGCAACTCGCTTGGATTCTCTATTTGTGCCAATACTCGCCAGAGCGGCAGTAATACAAGTACCAATATTTGCTCCAATAATCATTGGAATACCTGCTTGCAGTGTGATTAATTCTTGCTGGGCGAGAACAATAACTATTCCTGTAAAAGCACTGCTACTCTGTACTAAAGCGGTAAAAATACCACCAATTATCATACTAAAAACTGGATTTTCTAAATGTTGTAATAATACTATAAATGGTTCAAAAGTTCTCAAAGGTTTCATACTTTGGCTCATTAGTGCCATTCCAAAAAACAGCAATCCAAAACCAAGTATAGTGTTGCCAATATTTTTTAGAGCATCTTTTTTTGTGAATAAACTTAGCACAAAGCCAATTGCAATCATTAGAACGGCATAATCGGTAAGTTTAAAAGCTATAAGTTGGGCCGTAAATGTTGTTCCAATATTTGCTCCAAGTATTATTCCAAGTGTTTGTCCAAAAGTCATTAAACCAGACCTAACAAAACTAACCAACATTACTGTGGTTGCACTACTTGATTGAATTATCATTGTAACAAAAGCTCCTACAAGTAAACCAACAAATCTATTGTTTGACAAAACGGCAAGTATTTTACGCATACGGTCTCCGGCTGATTTTTTCATTCCATCACTCATTTTTTCCATGCCGTATAAAAACAGTGCCAAACCACCAAACAAACCAATAATAATTTCAAACCACCATTCAAAACTATTAATAGTTGGTTCTGCCGCTAATAAATAAAAAGGCAACATTAAGAGTACCAATAATAGTAAAGGTTTTTTTATTCTTTTTAATGATTTTAATTTCATATTAATTTTTTTTTTATAATTTTGGAATTTTACAAAGATAAATATTTTATATAAATAAACAAATTATGAATTTAGAAAAAACTCAATTTTTTTTAGAAAATCTGTCTAAAAATAATAATAGAGAATGGTTTAATAATAATAAAGAACTGTATAATGAAGCAAAAAAGGAATTTGAAACATTTGTTGATGAATTAATTCCAAGATTAAAAACAATTGATAGCCAAATTGATGTTACTTCGGCAAAAGAATGTACTTTCCGAATTTTTAGAGATGTGAGGTTTTCAAAAAATAAACTTCCTTTCAAAACAAATTTTGGAGCGTTTATAAATAAAGGTGGAAGAAAAAGTGATTATGCGGGTTTTTATATTCATATTGAGCAAGATAACTGTTTTATTGGAGGAGGCATTTTTATGCCACAAGCAAAAATACTTAAAGCTATTAGAACAGAAATAATGTATAATGCTGATAGTCTTAGAGAAATTATTAAAGAAGATAATTTTATCAAATATTTTGAGAAAATGCAAGGAGAAAAACTAAAAACTGCTCCACGAGGTATTGCAAAAGACCATAAAGATATTGATTTATTGAGACATAAAGGTTTTTTTGTTTCTCATAAATTATCTAATAAACTTGTAAACTCAAAATCGTTTATCGCAGAAATAGATAATATTTGTACCTCAATGTTTCCATTTAATCAATATTTTAATTCAATAATTGATGAAATAGAAACTCACGAAATTTAAAGATAAATGAATTACTTAAAAATATTTACATTAATAATAGTTTTACAAATTTCAGTATTTGCAAAAGCACAAAATATTGATAGCACAAAATTTATTAAGTCAATTAATTATACTGCGTTGTATTTTGAAAACTATCCATTAAAACCTGGAGTGAAATTAGGAGTTGATTTTTTGATTTTTGATAAAACAAAAAATAAAATTAAAACACGAAAAAATAATATTTCTATAAAAAAAACACGTAAACATCAAATTACTTTGGGTACAAATATTGCTTATTTTATCCACCCAAAAGTTTATTCTGGTATTATTTTTTTTACAGATATTAGTTATCGTAAAATTTCTTCAAGTAACAAAATTTATAATTTTGGTTTTGGTCCAGGTTATTATCATGCTTTTTTACCCACAACCTATTCTGTGCTTGATGATGGTAGTGTGTTGAAAAAAAATTATTCAGGAATTGATTATTTCTCAAACGTATTTATAATTGGGTTTGGAAGATATAGAAAAAATAAACGTATAGAATTTGTTCAAGTTAATTATAATGCAATACTTTTGTATAATTATAATCTAAAGTTTTTGCTTTCATAATAATATAATTATCAAACAGTTGTAA
>JAOZTW010000598.1 GCA_029938985.1 Bacteroidales bacterium
AAATAAAAATAACATCGCTTAAATTGGTTAATTATTTATTTTAATATGCCTTATAAAAAAATAAGAAATGAAAAATTAATTTCATTTCTTGTAATTTACAGTTTATAGTTCAAAAATTTTATTTATCAAAAAGTTGAATTAAGAAAATACCAGTATCCATCCAGTAACCATGCTCATCGGCAAGCGATTGTAGAGTTAGTTTTAAGTCGGTGGCAGGTACTTTTTTCCCTTCTTTATCCATTATGTTCCGCAATGGTTTGAGGCGTTCTTTGTTACGTGGGTCTCTTTCTATGTCAAATGTTAGTGGCTCTCGGTCTTTCAGCTTTTTGGCTGCTTGGTGAGTAGCATAAGTAAGTTTATACATTGGAGTAGAAATCCACTCGTCAGTAGGCATTTGTCGCATACCAAGTAGCATGTGTCCAAAGAATTGTATTTTTTTGTTATCAGTGTATGGGTCAAGAAATACCTCTTTAAGTTGTGCTTTGTTAGTGTCGTATTCGCCAATAAAATCAGCAGTTGAATCAAAACGCTCTTTAAGTAATGAACTATCTAAAGTAAAATCTTCTAATCTTCGCAAACTACCTGCCATTAATGCCACAGTAGCACCAACTGCTACGGCAGTTTTTGGGTCTTTAATAACTCCAGTATCTTCCGCAAACGGATACCAAGTACCAATTCGGTAACGTCCCATTTGAATAATTCTATCTGGTGTAGCTGGTAGGTATTTTAAGAACAAGTCTTTGATAGTAGGCAACATACTTGGACGACCCGAAAGCAATACATAATCGCAATTATATTGAGCAATAATTCCACTTAGGTCTCCAATCATTTTTTCTACCACGTCTTTTACCACCTTATTAGTACCCTCGTTGTTTAGTTCCCAAGTAATATTTTCGAGGTCAAAATCTACAGCACCATTTTTGATAAATTCATCGTTAATGTATGCAATCAATTTTTTATTTGGTCTTGGATAGTTCATAAAAAACGAATCAAAAGCTCTCACTTCACTTGGACGTTCTTCTGCGGTATGTTGCAATATATCAAATGCTATAGGAATTGCTATTTGATTTGCAAACTGTTTTTTCATCAGTTTATCTTTGGCGGTTGTACGTCCCAGATAAGGTCCAAACAAGAAATTCATCACATTTATTGAGCTGTAACAGCCTTTTTTCTCTGCAAAAGCTTTTATATTAGGCAATACTATTCTTTCAATCACTCTTTTAACAATATCGTCGCCAGCCAAATTAAAACCTTCCCAAAACATTGGGTCGGGCGTTAAAACAGATATATTTGCCTGTGGATTAGCTTGATACGACGCAATCATTAAGTCTGTTGTTCCTCCGCCAATGTCCACACTTGCCATTGTTACAGCTGGTTCGTTTGTGAAACGAGAATCGCTACGTCGTTTACCAACAGTTTTTATATACAAGTTAGCATTGTTTAAAAATCGGTCTTTTATCTCACCATATATAAATGCTAATTGGTTGCAAGTAGCCTCATCGTAAGCCCATTCTTGTTTTTTGTCGGGCGACCTTCTAATGTCGTCTGCGTCTGGGAGTATAGTTAAGTTGTCGTCAATAAAAGTACGTCCAAAATACTGTTTTAAAGCAGACAAAGCATCTCTTGCGTGGTCTCTAAGAATAATTTGTTCTGTTTGCAACATTGCAGTAGGACAGGTAAGAATTATTCTTTTCAGTTTTCTCGGAAGATGTTCTTGCCCTTGACGTTTTCTAAATTCGTAGCTGTTCACAAAATTTATGGCTTGCATAAATATTTCTGCCATAGCAAACGTCATTAACGAACTACGCGAGAAATACGGATTCATAGCTGGATACGGTTTTTTAAAATCATCGGGGTCTTCCTCGTGTTTAGCTCGTTCTTTTTCAAGCAGTTTACCTTCTTCTGTAAACAATTCAGCAAGTCCATAGAGAGCAGGTTTAGCAAAAGGGTCGTCGTTTTTAGAAATATATGTCCAAGGAAAAACTCTTTTTTCTTGATCCCAAAGATACCTTTTAGGGCTTGACATAATAGAATTTGAATTTTCGGCTGTGTTAAGTACCGAAAGTCGTGAAGCCTCAGGACCAATACGTACAAGGCTTGGCCAAGCAAATGCTTTTGGATTTCCCGACATAATAAATGCCGATTCGTTACCAAGATTAGATTTTACAAAAGCCAAACGCATCTCAAATGGGTCTTTGTAGGTACGGTCGGGATATGTCATATCTCTAAGTTCCATTGGTACTGCGTCTGTAAATTCAAATATTTGCCCTTCTTTTGCCGATTCTATTAATATACCAGTTGTGCGCGAATTTCCAATATCAAGTACTAAATCCACATCTATTGCTATTTCGTTGGAATGTAGCGATAGTTTTGAAAACGTATTTGCGGCACCAAGTACTTTTAAAAGAGTTAGATAGTAGGCTGTGTGTAGGAAAAAATATTCATCTGTTCTTTTACTAAGAGCTTTTTGTCGTTTATCAAATTCTGCTTTTAGCCAATCCTGCACCCAACCTCTGGCACAGAAAAAGAAGTTGTCTTGCCAATGTGTGGCACATTCAAAAATAGAATTTTGTGCGTCTCTTGAAGTTGGCGATAAATAGTTTTCGTTGTCGTCGTTTGTTTGAGTATCAAATGCAAGTACTACATTATGAGTAAATTTACTTGTCTCGGCATCAACTCCTGAAATGCGACTAAACCAAATCATTGCCCATGTTTCGGGTCCTTGTTGGAATTTTTTGCCATCATAACTTTTTCTTAAATAAGGAATTGGTAACCAAATACCTTCAAATGATTGTATTGCATCTCTGGCACGAACAGTAATTATTTTATGCTCCGAAATTTTGCGCATCAAATGACTTGGAATTTTGTCTTCGTCAATATCCCTTGTTGTTGGGTCCATTGCTACTTTCTGAATTTCGTCAGTAAGTTCAATAAACCGTTGTTTTTTTTCGTGATAATACGGAAACACAAAGGTATATTCTTTGTTTCCTTCGATATCTTCGTCTTCTTTTTCAAAAAAATCACCGCTCAATTTCATAGCTTGGGTTTTGGGTCCCAAATTTATTTTAAAAGAATGAAATTGAATGCCTGAATTTGCTATTAAGCTAATGTCTTTCATAAATATTTATATTGTTTTTTAAAAATTAGTCAATTATGGCTTACAAATATTGTTTTGTTATAAACATTAATACATAAGTTAAACTATTGATATATACTAATATATTATTTTTTGCAACTAAAGTTTTTAATAGTTTTTTTATTTTATAAAAAAATATTATTTTAAAATTATACCTGCAAAATTGTTTCCAAAAGTATATTTTTTTTTTGAAAAAACGAATTTTAATTATATTTTTTGAAAAAATTTTTTTTTATGCTGTATTTTTTAATGAAAACGAAATAATAAGTAACTCCATAATATGCAGTTTTTGGTAATGTTATGCAATAGGTTTTTTTTATATTTGTAGAAATTTTAAAAACGAAAATATGTTTGATATTAATAATTATTTTTGCAATAATGAAGATTGCAAATCATACGACTTGTGAAAGGAAAATAATATTGTTAAAGCTGGTAAATAAGGAATGATACAATTATTCAATGGTTCAATGATACAATTATTCAATGGTTCAATGATA
>JAOZTW010000599.1 GCA_029938985.1 Bacteroidales bacterium
ATTTTTGTAAATACTTGTTAATCATACCAACACTGTTTTGTAGGGACTATCAATTATTCATACAAAAGTTTTTTATACAATTGTATTTCTCTATTTATTAGGGTTCTAATTACATAATTGTATCATTCCTTTATTATTTTAAAATAAATATTTTAAATTTTTTACCATTTATAGCTTCTGTTTTAATTTTTGCCCATTTTAATTCTTTATCATAATAACGAAAATTTCCTTTTTTATCCTCTTTCAAATTTATTATTTGAATATTTTTATCTTTTTTAAATTTTTCTAATTCGCTATTTGTAAGCTGTTCAGTGGTTGGAAAATTATTAACATCTTTTTGATAAATATCCTCAAAATCAAAAAGTAGTTTTCCTTTTTTATCATATATTTTAGGAAAAATTAGCTGTTTGTGTTTTTTTGTCTGTACCACAAAATAATAAATCAGCATTGTTTGATAAGGTTTTGTTTTTCTTATATTTTTTTCTTTTGCTACACTACTTGCAATACTATTACCTTGATATATTGGTGCTTGCATCGTTACAACTGCATATCCGTTTTCAAATTTTGTTTTCCCCACTTTTGTTGCATTTTTTAAAACACCATTTATTTTTGTGCTTATTTTATCATTTTCGGTCATAAAATACTCCACAGAGTTTACTTTTTTGGTTCTTCCTTTTGTTGAGCTGGTAATTTGCATACCTTTTACTATTTCAAGCAAGTTACGTTGAGCAATTGCAGTTGCACCTTTTTCTGCCATCATTTCTGCTTGTACTTTATTTGGGTAACTTTTCATATCAACAACCACTTTACCTGTTGCTGTTACATATTGAGTAGCCCAGTTAACCTCTCCATTTTTTCCTTTATTTTGAGAAAAATCATTTTGTGCACACATTATTTGAGTAACTAACAATGTAATAAAAATTACTAAAGATAATTTATTCATGGTTTTAAGTTATAGATATTATTAAATTATTTTGGGCATTTTTCATAAATGATAGAAAGTAGTTGACACTTTTTTTGTTCTTTAAAAACCTTATTTTTTATTTTAAACCTTAGTAGAAAATGAATACACGACTATTTTTAAACCTTATTACCTTATTATTAACAAATTAAATATGGTAATAAGGTTTGTAAACCATGTAAATAATTTTTCTACTAAGGTTTAAAATAAAGAAAAGTGTCAACCGATAAATGAAAAACGCCGTTTATTTATTCATTCATATTGTCAATTTCTTTTTTATCTTTTCCAAACTCCTTTTTTTCATCATATCTAATTAAATATGTTTTAACTTCTACACTATTTATTTTTTCAGTTCCTTCTTTTATTCTTATATTTTTTATAGTATTATCAATATAAACGATGTAAATTCCTTGTTCTATTCCTGCACTTTTGCAATAATAAGCAATTTGGTCTTTCCCTTCTGTGAAGTTTGTATAATCATAGAATTTTTTAGTCTCAATAAAATATTCAAAACCTTTTACATTAATTATTAGGTCAGTATTACCAAGTGAAATTTGAGCTTCTCTGTAACTTTTTCCTTTTATTGCATTTAAAAAGATACTTATATATGTTTCAAAACTATAAATCATTGCGGCTTCTGGAATTGACTTAAATTTACCTTTATCATTTTTTTCTCGGTAAGGTCTGAAACTTCTTGATTTGATATGCAACTTATAATCACCTATTAATTTGTCAAAATTTATTTTTTTATCTTTTGTTAAATAATCATCAACAAATATATGTTTGGCAATATGTTCACCCTCTCCATTTGTGTATGGATAAAAAACATTAAATAAACGTTTTTTGTAGAGAGGCACCCAAAAATTCACATTATTGTCATCGTCCCAAGTTATCAATCCGTTTGTGTGCAGAGTTTCTATAGCTGGATTGTCTATTGAAAATCTAATTTTATTATTTTTAAATAGCAGTTTTTCAACAAATCTTCTGTTTTTTTTTGCAACTTTAACAACATTAGATATATTTTTATCAATTACTCTTGTTAAATACCACTGCTCTACTTTTAAATAATCATCATAATTTATTGTTTGTTTATCATGATTTGTATCAACAAGTCTGTATGCAAAACCATTTACAAGTCCGGGCTGGTTAGCTGTTATTTCACTTATTTTTAGTTTTACTTTCTCATCAAAGAGTTGTCCTGTTTCAGTTTCGTGCTGAGCAAACAGCTCCATTGTTTCTTTATTAGTAAAATAAGGCATTTTTAAATTATCTGCAATATTAAATGGACTTGCGTTGTCTTGAATAATTCCTGTGATATTAGAAACTCCAACGAGTAATACACTTTTCAAACTATGCAGTTCTCGTGAATGATAAGCATCTCTGATTGCGTGTAAAAAATCATTAAAATATAATTTATTAATTCCTTCGACCTCATCAATTACAAGAACAAGTTTTTGATTTTCAATTTCAGCTATTAAATTAAAAATTTGTGATATTTCTGTTTCTTTTGAAAAATCGACATTCCAATATCTTTTAAATTCACTTTTTATACGATATAAAAAACTTTCTAATGAAGCATTTTTAAAACTCTCACAGTTTATATGAGCAACTTTATAGCCCTCTTTTTCGAGTTCGGTAGCAAGCATTCTGAAATATGTGCTTTTTCCTGTTTGTCTGGGTGCCCAAATAGTAAAATATCTTTTGGCTTTTACAAGATTAATTCCTTTATTAATAATACGTTGTCGCATTATTGTATAATGGTCTTTCAAAATATTTGGTCCCGATGTATTAAATATTTTCATGTTTTTTTATTTTATCGAGTTTCTAATATTTTTTTTAATTGTATTAATATCAGAATTATACTCGTGAAAAATGCCTAAATTTGCCATATGCACTTCTTTATTATGAACTTTTAATATTTCTAAATAAGTGTTAGGGCTTTCTTTTTCGGCAATATTTTTTTCTATAAAATTCATATTGTAAATTCGGTTTTTAGATTGCTTATATCTAATACTCTTTTAACTCCAATGCAGTATCTGTATTTTTCCTGATTTAGCATAGAATTATGTGCTTCTATCATAGGAATTTTATTTTCTTTTGAAAGATGTAACACCTTACCTGCTTCTAAATATAATGCTATATGGGCACCATAAGCTTCGGGTTTGTAATGATATAGAATAATATCAAACTGAATAAAATTATTTTCTATTTTTATTGTGTAAATATTATCTTCCCATAAATCACTTGATCTAAAGTTAGGCAGTTCTTTTTTCATTTCTTTTAATAACTCGTAGGCAAATAATTGACAATTTGCCCCTAATCGTAAATTTTCTTGTTCTTTTACGCCAGGAATTCGAGTTCCATTATATTCCACATTTTCAAATCTTTTTGGAATAATCAATGTATCATTTGTAAATTTATTGTAGCTTAAAACTGTTTGTTTTATTTTCATAATTTAGTTTTTAGTTATCCTGTTGGCAATAATTGAAATATTTTACATCAGGCAATTGCCAGCTCAACAGTTAGTTTGTTAAAAACAATATTTATGTACAAAATGTAACTCCAAACATAGGTCTGCTAAAGTAGAGAAAATATTTTTATACTGAAAAGTCGGGAAAACTTTTCTTGTGACAATTAACTATATGATTTTCAATAAAA